>JBBRNU010000264.1:0-6610 GCA_038230115.1 Chthonomonadales bacterium
ACCGGAGCCGCGCCTGCTGCTCGACGACGCTGCGACGCTGCACCTGCGTCCCGATCAGCGCGAACGATTGTCCGCATTGAACACAGGCTGGCAGCGCGAAAAGGCGGATTTGGCGCGGCAGCTGGAGCGCGCGGCGAGCGCGGCAGGCGCGCGGATGAAAACGGCGACGCCGGGGCCGGGCGCGTCCCCGGCCCTGCTCGCTGGCAGTCTGAGCGACTATTCCGCGCTTTCGGAGCGCTACGATCACGAGCGCGCAGCCTATTGGACGCAGGCCGTCGCCTTGCTGACGCCCGCGCAGCGCGGGCAGGCGGACCGCCTCCGGCCATCGGCGGGGCGGCGAAAATGACCCGACAAATAATCCGACACACGCTAAAAACCCGACGGGCGGGAATGAAAATGGCGGGCGGAATGGGGGCCGTCCTCGCCCTGTGCGCGTCGCTTTCGGTTCCTCTTGGCGCGCAGACGCTGGACGGAGACCGGCCCGAAATCAAGGGGCCGCTGACGCTGGCGCAGGCGGTGCAGACCGGCTTGCGGGAAAATGGGATGGTTTGGGCGGCGCAGGCGGACCTACGCGCGGCAGCGGCGGAAACGCGCGGGGCGCGCAGCCAGACGCGCCCGCAGGTTTCGGCCAATACCTACCTTTCGGTCGGCGACGCCAACAACATCCTTTCAACCGCCGGGAACGTCCTGCCCCCCAATTACCTGAGCGTTCCCTCCCAGGGCTTTGCAGACCAGAACCTTACGCTTATGGTTCCGCTTTACAGCAGCGGGCGGCTGGAAAACGCGGTCCGCGCCGCGTCGCAGCGGGAGCGCGGCGTGGCTGCCGACGCGGGGGGCGTCGCGGCGGAAACGGCGCTGCGGATCAAAGACGCTTACTATCGCGCGCAGGCGGCGGCGGAAACCGTCAAGACGGCCCAGACCCGCGTGGAGGCCGGCGCGGAACTGGTTAAAACGACCCAGGCGCTTTTTGCGGCGGGCAAGGGACTGGAGTCGGCGGTGCGCCGGGTGGAAGCGGAACGGGCCGACGCCCAACGCGCGCTGACGACCGCGCGCAACACGCAGGCCAAAGCCCTGCTGGATTTGAAGGCGGCTATGGGCGTCCGGCTCGACTCGGAGATTTCCCTGAGCGACGCTTTGGCTTTTGCGCCGCCGACCGGCGACCTGAACACGCAATTGGCCGACGCCGCGAAAATGCGCCCGGAACTGCTGGCGGCGCGAGCGCGCACGCTGGCCGCGGAAGCGCAGACCCGCTCGGCGCGCGGGTCGCAGGGGCCGCAGCTCTACGGCATGGCGATGGCGGACGGCTTTACCTCACACCCGCAGGGAACGCGCGAAGGCTACACCGTCGGCGTCGTTCTCAGCTTTCCGCTGGCGGACGGCGGCCAGCGCCGCGCTGAAACCGCGCAGGCAAGGGCGCGGCAGGAACGGGCCGAGGCCGAAACGCGCGACCTGGAACTGCGCGTCGGCGTGGAGGTGCGGCAGGTATGGCTGGACGTGCAGACGGCGGCGGCAAACTATCGCACCGCGCAGACAGCCTTGCAGTCCGCGCAGGCGGCGTATGACGTGACGGCCCTGCGGGTGCAGAATCAGAAGGGGCTGCTGGTCGAGCAGCTGGACGCCCTGGCCTCGCTGACCCAGGCGCGGGGCAATCTGGCCCAATCGCTTTACGACCATTCTATTGCGGTCGCCCGGCTCCAGCGTGCGGCGGGAAGGCTCTGACGAAGGACGACAAGGACGCTTGGCCGCAAGTCACCCGATTGCCGCCGACGCTTGTTTGCGCGTCGAACGGGGCGAACGGGCATTCATGCCCGTTCTAAAACGCGAAGGCCACCTGCGTGGCCTGCATACCAAAGGGCCGGACGTGAGTGCAGCCCGCGCAGGGGGGCTTTGCATATCAGAACGGACGTTCATGCCCGTTTGCCGCGCTGTCAGAACGACTGTCAACCCCGTTTGTCAGGCGAGCAGGCTGGCAGCAGCAGCAAGTTGAGTCAAACTGTACAACAAATCATGAAACAAACCATGAAATCACGATTACAAAGCAGCCTGCCGATTCTCGCAATGGCGTTTGGATGGCTCTTGTTCTGCGCGCCGTTTGCGGCTCTTGCCGGGCCGCAAACGCAGGCGGGGCCGTACCATCTGGAATTGACGACGGAAACCGGCCACGTGCCGGCCACCGGCAGAGCCAAACTGCTCATCAAAGTAACCGACGCTTCCGGCAAGCCTATGGAGGGCGTCACGATCCGTTCGCTGACGAAGATGTCCGGCATGAGCATGGGCGAGCGGGAGGAAACGGCGCTTCCCGTTGCCGGACAACCGGGCGTATATACGGCTCTCGCGCAGTTTGCGATGGAGGGCGGGTACGAGGCGAGCCTGAAAATCAACGGCCCGCAGGGCGCGGCGAGCGCCACGCTTTCCCTCAATACGGGCGAGACCACCGGAACGCTCGCCAACGCCGCAGGCGCGGGGTCTGCCGCAGGCGGAGGGTCTGCTGCGAACGCTGGCGCGCAGGCCGCTTCCGACAGCTCGAACGCAGCGGCCTCCTTGTGGGGCTTGCTGCCCTGGCTGGCGGCAGGAAGTATTATTTTGTTCCTCGCCTACCGAATGCGGCGCACGGGGCAGCGTCCGTCTTTGCGCGGGCTGGCGAACCGCTCCGTTATCGGCGGCTTGATTCTGCTCGGCCTGATCTTTTGGGGCGCAACCTATGCCGTGAACCATTTCCGCCGACCGGGAGCGATGACGCCGATTGAAGTGCAGGCGATGGACATGAACCTGCCCGCGCCTATCGGAACCGCGCCCGTCGAGCTGGCAGCCGTGACGCGCGGCCCGATGGAAAGCGTGACGCGCTATACCGGGCAGGCCGTCGGTTTTGTAGAGCAGGACGTGACGCCCCGCGTGTCCGGCGTTCTGCTCTGGATGCCGCTGTATGCGGGCGACACGGTGAAGCGCGGGCAGTTGTTGGCGCGTCTGGACACCAGCCAGTCCGCGCCCCAAGAAGCCGCCCAGCGCGGAATTCTGGCGATGGCGCGGCAGGGAACCGAAGTCGCCCGCAAAGATTACGACCAGGCGCTGGCGATGATCAACGAAGCCCACGCCGAAGTCGGGATGAAAACCGGAGCCGTCGAAAGCGCCCGCGCCGATTTGCAGGCCGCGCGCGAGGAGCGCGCCAACGCGCAATCGGGATTGGACGCCGCGCAAAGCCTGACGAGCGACGCCGACGCCCAGTTGCAGGCGGCGCAGGCGGATCAAACCTACTGGCGGGAGGAAATCAGCCGGGAGGCCTCGCTGCTCAAAGGCGGGGCCGTGACGCAGGAAGAATATCAGCGCGAACAGGCGCAGGCGGAAAACGCCGACGCGAAGGTTCGGCAGGCGCAGGCGCGCGTCGTGCAAGTGCAGGCGCAGATACGCGCGGCGCTGTCCGGCGTTCGCAAAGCCGACGCCCTGATCGCGTCCGCCCAGTCGAAAATCAGCCAGGCGCAATCCGACTTGAACGCCCACGAAGCCCACGTGCGGTCGGCGCTGGCGGCGTCCAACTCCGCCCGGCAAAAGATCGCGCAGGCGCAGGCGGGCGAGACGCAGGCGCGGGCCGGGCTTTCCGGCGCGTCCGCCACGCAAGGCTACAGCGAAATTCGCTCCCAGACGGATGGCGTGGTGACGCAGCGTGTTACCAGTCCCGGCGTCCTCGTCGGCCCTGGTCAAACCCTGCTGCGGATCGCGCAAATCGCGCCAATTCGATTGCAGGCCAACGTCAGCGAGGCGGATTTGCCTAAACTGCGCGTCGGCAGCCGGGTTCTGGCGAACCATCAGGACGGCGATAGCAGGCCGCTCGCGGCGCGCATCACGTCCGTCGCGCCTTCCGTAGACCCGACCGCGCGCACCGGCATTGTCGAGGCCGTCGTTCCCAACCGGGATCGCCGCTTCCTGCCGGGCCAGTACGTAACGCTGGATATTTCCACCGGCGGCAGCGCGAACGCGCTGCGAATTCCCACGCGCGCCCTTCGCTACCACGCGACGCCTTCGGGCGGCGCGGTCTCGACCCAAACTACGCCCTCGGTCTGGGTGGCGACGCCCATCATGGGGCAGGCGGGCCAATATACGGTTCGGGAAACGGCGGTAAAAACGGGCCTGAGCGACACGAACGACACCGAAGTTGTCGCCGGTTTGGAAGCCGGGCAAAGGGTTGTCATCGCGGGGCAGGATTATCTCCAGAACGGCGATACGGTCTCGCCGACGAACGCCACCCCGCAGGTCGCCGCCAACCGTTCGCCCGCCCCGGCAGCGCCCATGAAGACCATGACCCTGGTTCCCAGGCGAACCGGAGGCGCGCGATGAGAATGCAGCCGAATGATGCGCCGCGCGACGCGCACGCCGGGCGCGGCTTGAACGCGCTCCACATGATTCATAAGTGGAGCATCGAACACCCTTACGCGGTAATCGCCTTTTACCTCGCGATGCTCGGCCTTGCCGGGATGACGGTCAGCCGAACCATGCCGCGCCGCTTCGCGCCCTACGTGGAAAGCCCCATGCTCGGCGTCGTGACAATGATGCCCGGCCTGTCCGCGCAGGAAATGGAGTTGTATGTCAGCGCCCCCATCGAGCAGCAGATGCTCAACGTCAAGGGGATTCGCTACGTGCGCTCCACGTCACAGAACGGCTTTTCCATCGTCACGCTGGAATTTCCGTATGGGGCCAACATGCAGCGCGCCCTGGTGGACGTGCAGTCCCTGCTTAATGTCACGCAGTCGAACCTGCCCGCGACCGGCGCGAACCTCAAGCCCTCCTGGGTCGTGCCGATTGACCCGCTGAACCTGCCGATTCTCACTCTCAGCGTGCGCGGCGACGCGGCGCAGGGCTGGGACGCGCTGCGCGTCCGGGAGTTTGCCGACAACACGATTATTAACCGGCTCAAGGGCGTCGAAAACGTCTATTCGGTCGTGCCGTTCGGGGGCTATCGGCGGCAGATGCAGGTCATTGTGGATCGAAGCAAACTGGCCGCTTACCGGCTTTCCATTCTCGATGTGAAGAACGCGATTGATCGCTTCAACGTCACGCGCCCCGCCGGAATGCTTACGAACGGGCCGCAGGAGGGCATCGTTCGCATTGACACGCGCGCCCGCAGCGCCGCCGACATCCTCGCCTACCCGATTACCAGCGTCGCGTCCGGCGCGGTCGCCCCAACCGCAAGTCCCGTTGGCGACAGCGCCGGGGGCATGGGCGCGATGGGCGGGGGCGGCGCGGATACTTCCGGGGCGGCGGCGTTGGTTCCGGCGTCTGCGACGAATGCGACCGCGCGTTCCCCCCGCGTGATTTATGTTCGGGACGTGGCGCGCGTCGTGGATTCGCACTTCGAGCGGCGCAGCGGCTACCACTATCTCAAGCATGAGCCGGGCAAGGCGGGCGAAGTCGTTCCGTCCATCGAGGTATCGGTCATTCAAGACCCCGGCGCGAGTTCCGCGCAGGTCGTGCCTGCCGTGATGAAGGTCGTCGGGCAGTTGGAGGAGGAAAACCCCGGCCTGCATTTCGACGTTGCGTATGACAACGCCCGCTTCGTCAACATCCTGTTTCGCAACGTCTGGGAGGAACTGGCAATCGCCGTGGTCCTCACCGGCCTGGCCGTTCTGTTCTTTCTGGGCGAATGGCGCGGAACCCTGATCGCGATGGTCACGCTGCCGACGTCCCTGGCGCTCGCCGTCCTGCTGATGACGCCGTTTCACATGACCTTCAACAGCGGCACGCTCATCGGCCTGCTGCTTTCCATCGGGCGGCTTGTGGACGACTCGATTATAGATATTCACGCCGTGGAGCGGCACCTCCGCATGGGCAAGGACGCCAAGACCGCCACGATTGACGGCATCGCCGAGGTGCGCGTGGCGGTCATCGCTTCGACCCTGATGATCGTCCTGGCGCTTTCGCCGCTTCTGTTCGCGGGCGGCATCACGGAATTGATGTTTCGCGAGCTGGCGTGGCCCCTGATTTTCGGCCTGCTCGCTTCGATGCTCGTGTCGTTTACGCTGACGGCTCTGCTCTGCGCCAACCTGCTGCGCCCTGAAAGCGTCCGCGAAGCCGACCGCCGACACCCCGTCCTGCGCTGGCTGTACGTCCTGCTCGACCCGTTCCAGCGCTGGCTCGACCGGCTGGAAAGCGGCTACGGGAGGCTTATTCGCTGGATGCTCAAGCATCGCTTCGCCAACCTCGCGCGCGTTCTCGGCACGCTGATCGTCGGCCTGACGTTTTATTATTTCATCGGAAGCGAGATGATGCCGCTCGCCGACGTGGGGCAGGCAAGCGGGGTTCTGGAAATGGCTCCGGGAACGTCTTACGCCGAGACCGAGCGCGCGACGAGACAATTGGAACGGATCATGGCCCGCTATCCCGAACTGGAAAAGGCCAGCGTGGAGATCGGGGCCGAGTCCATGTTCGAGAGTTACAGTCCCTATTACACGGGCTATCAGATGCCGCAGGTGAACGGCGCGTCCCTGATGCTGACCTTCAGCGATAAAGACGCGCGGAAACGCACGATTTTTCAGATCATGGACGCGATTCAGAAGGAGGCGCTCGCGACTATTCCCGGCATTCGGCGTTTGCAAATCAAAGAGATGGGCAGCGACGTGAT
>JBBRNU010000265.1:0-6597 GCA_038230115.1 Chthonomonadales bacterium
AACATTCGGATCACGGGGGAGTTGATCAGCCCGATTGCGATGGAAGAGGGCTTGCGTTTCGCGGTGCGTGAGGGCGGACGCACGGTCGGAGCCGGCGTCGTTACCAAAATCTTCGAATAAAGCGGGTATACTACAGGGCCGGTCGTCGGACTGCGAACGACGCCGGCTCTTTCTTTGACTGCCTGACCCTGACTGGCTCCCGGAAATCGGCGACGACCCGGCGGCAGGCGCATCACAAGGAAATGAGAGAACATGGCTAGTCCTGTACGGCAGGATAAGGTGCGAATTCGCCTGCGCGCGTTCGACCACCGCATCTTAGACCAATCGGCGGAAAAAATCGTGGATACGGCGAAACGCACCGGCGCGCGGGTTTCCGGCCCCGTCCTGCTGCCCACTGAAAAAGCGATTTTCTGCGTGAATCGCGGCACGACCATTGACAAAGAATCCATGGAGCATTTCGAGCAGCGCACACATAAGCGCCTGATTGACATTCTCGAACCCGGCCCGAAAACCATTGACGCGCTGATGCGTCTCGACCTGCCCAGCGGCGTTGACATCGAAATCAAGCTGTAGGCGGAAAAGCGCGCAATGGCGGAATGGAAGCCCTGGCTGGACATGGCGCATGGCTCCCTGAAATCCGGGGTGGAGTTACAGCAGACCGATGCAAGAAGCGCTATCAGTCGCTTCTATTATGCCGTGTATCAGGCAGGGACGGCAGTTTTGCTTTATCGCAGGCTGACGCCGCCGCCTCCGCGCGAGGCTTGGTCTCATGCAGACACGCCGCCATTATTGATGGAATCTCTTCGTTCGCTTCTCGCGCCCGAGGATAAAGAAGAGACCTGATAAACAAGATGCGGCGGTTGTATAAAGTGCGCTGCGATGCAGATTATATCGCCACCGTACAGAAGACAGCGGTAGAAGTCGGGCAGGCGCGCAAAGACGCGAAATACATTGTCAAGACGCTTGAAGATATTCTGCCATCGGAGAAATTAAGATGAACGCCAATTCAAACCGTGAGAGCGTCGAAGAGGTTACCGCGTGGCTACAAGCCGAGGCGAACCGACGCGGTTTGAACGGCGCTTTTCGAACCTCGCCGATAAGAACCGAAGGCAACTGGCTGCATTTCGCGGTCGGCCTCGGAAATGTGGGCGATTCGTTCGACCGGGCAAGAATACTTCAAGAAATGGAAGATGTTTGGGAAGAGCGGGAGCCGCGTTCGGACTGGCGCCTGTTCCTTATTCCCACATCGGTGGTTGAGCCGGTTTCAGCGGGAAGCGCGTCCCCAACCGGCGCAGGAAACGTCGCCACAGAATAGCGGCGGTTCCTGCTTACTCTGCTGTCGAAACCGACAGCAATTTTCCAAGTTTCCAGGAGATAGACGTGGTAGACACAATTCTGGGCAGGAAAATCGGCATGACCCAGGTCTTCAATGACCGGGGGGAAATCGTGCCGGTTACCGTGATAGAAGCAGGCCCCTGCATTGTCACGCAGCTCAAAAGTGTTGAAAAAGACGGCTATGTAGCCGTCCAGGTCGGGTTCGGCGATATTCGTCCCCGACTGGTCAACAAACCGGCGACGGGGCATTTCAAAAAGGCGGGCCTTGAACCGCTGCGACACCTGCGCGAAATTCGCACCGAAGACACCAGCGATTATAAGCTGGGCGACGCGATTACGTGCGACATTTTTCAGCCCGGCGTTCGCGTCAAAGTGAGTGGCACGTCGAAGGGCAAAGGCTTTCAGGGCGTTGTCAAGCGCTTCCATTTTCATGGCGGCGACATGACGCACGGCTCGATGATCCACCGCAAGCCGCAGTCCAGCGGCGCGACGGACGCGGCCCGCACCTTCAAGGGAACCCGCAAGCCCGGACAGATGGGCAACAAGCAGGTTTCGGTGCGCGGTCTGCGGATCGTGCGCGTAGATGCGGCGCAGAATTTGCTGCTGATCGAGGGAGCCGTTCCCGGCTCCGACGGCGGCCTGTTGACGATACAGCGCCTGGCGCAACGTTAGGAGACGAGCAGACAATGGCAAGTATTCCGCTATTTGCGGCAGATGGAAAAGAGATCGGTACGCTGCCGCTGCCTGATTCGATCTTCGGCGTCCCGTTCAATCAGACGCTGGTGCATCAGGCGATTGTGACCGAAGAGGCGAACGCCCGGCAGGGTACGCACTCCGTCAAAACGCGCGCGGCAGTGCGCGGCGGCGGACGCAAACCCTGGCGGCAAAAAGGCACGGGCCGCGCCCGGCAAGGCTCGATTCGCTCGCCCCAATGGAAGGGCGGCGGCATCGTCGGCGGCCCGACCCCGCGCAGTTATCGCAAGGCCTTCCCGGTGAAAATGCGCCGCGCGGCCCTGCGCTGCGTGCTGTCCGGCAAGGTCGCGGAAGGCAAAATGATCGGTCTGGACGCGCTGCATTTCGACGCCATCAAGACCAAGCAGGCGGTCGCGCTGCTCAAGGCGCTGAACCTGAGCGACACGCGCCGTATCCTGGTTATTATTCCCGAATACGATCTCGCCACGCTGAAATCCATGCGGAACCTGCAAAGCAAGGGCGTCGAACTACGGTTCGCTCCGAACTTTTCGGTGCGCGACGCCCTGAACGCCCACAAAATTGTGCTGGTTAAGGACGCGCTCGCCCGCATCGAAGCCGTATGGACGCCCGACAGCGCGCGGGAAAATGAAGACGAAGATACGGAAGAGACCGACGCGCCCGGCGACGCGGCAGTTGGAACAACCGAGGAGGTGGCGGCGTGAGAGACCCGCATGAGATCATCGAGCGCCCGCTGCTGACCGAGAAAAGCACGGATCAGTCCGCTTTCAATAAGTTTCATTTCCGCGTTCGGCTCGATGCCAACAAAATCGAAATCGCCAACGCCATCGAAATCATTTATGCGCGCGACGGCGTCAAGGTGCTGAAGGTGAATACGCTCCGAGTCAAGGGCAAAAAGAAGCGCGCCATGACGAAGAACGGAAAAACCGGCTACACCCCCGACTGGAAAAAAGCCATCGTGACGACGGACAAGCCGCTTGTCCTGTTTGAAGGGATTTAGCCCTCCATGCCCATCCGAAAATACAAACCTACGACGCCGGGAACGCGCTTCCGGTCGGTTTCCACCTTCTCGGAACTTACCAAGAAGGAAGGCAAAAACCAGCACGTTGATCCGCATAAGCCGCTGCTGGAGCCGCTCAAAAAAAGCGGCGGTCGCAACAACAAGGGCCGCATCACGACCCGGTTCCGGGGCGGCGGCAACAAGCGAATGTACCGCGTTATTGACTTCAAGCGCACCAAGTACGAGATGCCGGCCAAAGTCCTGACCATCGAGTACGATCCCAACCGCTCGTGCCGCATCTCGCTGGTCGAGTACGAGGATGGCGAAAAGCGCTACATCCTGACGCCCATCGGCCTGAAAGAAGGCGATACGGTCATCGCCAGCGAGACCGCCGACATTCGGCCCGGCAACAGCCTGCCGGTGCGCGCGATTCCGGTCGGAACCATCATTCACAACGTCGAACTGCATCTGGGCAAGGGCGGTCAGCTGGTGCGCTCGGCGGGCATGGGCGCGCAGCTGATGGCGAAAGAGGGCAAGTACGCGCAGGTGCGCCTGCCTTCGGGCGAGACCCGCCTGATCCTGATGACCTGCCACGCGACCATCGGAACCGTCGGTAACCCGGAGCATGAGAACGAGTCGGCGGGCAAGGCCGGTAAAACGCGCTGGGCGGGCAAGCGCCCGCACGTTCGCGGCATCGCTATGACCCCGCGCGATCACCCGCACGGCGGCGGCGAGGCGCAAAGCCCGATCGGACGCAAAAAAGGCCCGGCCACGCCCTGGGGCAAACCGGCGCTGGGCGCGAAAACCCGCCACAACAAGTCTACCGACAAGTTCATTATTCGCCGACGCGGCGCGAAATAGGGCGGGCGCCGGGCGAGCGGGAAGGAGCGTCAGGGAGAACCACCGGGTTTGTTCCTGACGCCCCGACCCGCCGCTCGCCGCCTGCCGGAGACAACCGATGGGACGTTCGCTGAAGAAGGGGCCGTATGCCGACCCCAAATTGCTGGAAAAAGTGCGGGGCATGAACGCGCGCAACGAGAAGAAGGCCATCAAAACCTGGTCGCGGCGCTCGACGATTTTCCCGGATTTTATCGGGCATACGATGCTCGTGCATGACGGGCGCAAGCACATCCCGATTTTCATTACCGAAAACATGGTCGGGCATAAATTGGGCGAATTCGCCCAGACGCGCCTCTTCCGGGGTCACGCCGGACAGCAGGTCGAGCGGCGCTCCGGCATCAAGTAGAATCGGCGCCGCGTGTCGGGCGGCGGGCGTTCGGAAAGACCCGTAAGTTTTTCCCAACGCCCAACCGCGCGACGCCAGACAGCCTAAAGGACTCTTAGAATGGCAAACGAAACGCTTGCGGAGACGCTGGAACGCCCGCGCGAACACCGCGAAAACCGCAAAAAAAACCGGGGCCGCAAGGTCGCCGACAACCAGGCGCTGGCGGTTGTGAAGGGCATTCGCGTGCCGCCGCGCAAGGCGCGACTGGTTATTGACGAGGTGCGCGGCAAGTACGTGATGGACGCGCTGGCCTTCCTGCGCTTCATTCCCAACCGCGCGGCGGGCTACATCTCGAAGGTCTTGGCCTCGGCGGTCGCGAACGCGGCCAACAACCACGACCTGAACCCGGAGAACCTGCGCCTGGTGACGGCGAAGGTGGACGAGGGGCCGCGCATGAAGCGCGTGCAGCCTCGCGCGCAGGGCCGGGCCTATCGCATTTTGAAGCGCACCAGCCACATCACGATTATTGTCGAGGAAGTCGGGCCGAAACCGCGTAAACCGCGAAAAGTCGCGCCGGGCCGTCGGGCGCAGGCCGCGCGGGAAGCGCGCCAGCCGCAGGCCAGGGTCGCAGCCGCGCCGGAGCCGGTCGTGGAAACGCCCGTTACGTCAGTGGCAACGGCGGAAACGCCGGTCGTAACAACGCCGGAAGCGACGACAGCGCCGACGCCCGTGACGGAAGACACTGTAGAAACCCCGGCTGTCAATACGGCTTCGCAGGGCGAGCAGACGGCGAACTCGAACGTTTCTACGACGACCGACGAGATCGGCGCTCCGGTCACGCCGGAAATGCCCGCTACTCCCGCCCCGACCGTGGAAGCGTCCGCTTCGGCGACGACGGCGGAGGAAGGCGGCGCGAACGTGACGCAGGGCGAGCAGGTCGCCGACACGCAGGACAAGACCGACGAGATTGGCGCTCCGACGAACACGGACGCATAGCAGGGAACCTGACCGGGGGCGAAGTCGCCCGCTCAGACCGAAAGGAAGATGCGTTGGGACAGAAAATTCACCCGATTGGGTTTCGCATTGGCGTCATCCGCGAAACGGACAGCAAATGGTATTTGCCGAAACGCGGGTTCGCCGACGCTTTGTACGAAGACTACAAAATCCGCCGCTACGTCAAGAAAAACTTGTCGGCGGCGGCGATCTCGCACGTTGAAATCGAGCGCGCGGGCAATCGCGTCAAGGCCACGCTGCATACGGCCAAGCCCGGCATCATCATCGGGCGCGGCGGCAAGGGCGTGGACGACCTGAAGGCGATTCTGGAAAAACTGACGAAGAAGCAGGTTCACGTCAGCGTCCAGGAAATCCGTCAGCCGGACATGAACGCGCAGCTGGTCGCCGAGTCCATCGCGCAGCAGATCGAAAAACGCATCGCCTACAAGCGCGCCATGCGGCAGGCGATCATGCGCGCTATGAAATTGGGCGTGCGCGGCATCCGCATCATGTGTTCGGGGCGGCTTGCGGGCGCGGAAATGGCCCGTAAAGAGCAGGATCGCCAGGGTTCGATTCCCCTGCATACCCTGCGCGCCGACATTGACTATGGGTTCGCCGAGGCCGCGACGACCTACGGCAACATCGGAATCAAAGTCTGGATTTACAAAGGCGATGTGCTGCCGGGCCAGCCGCGCCAGTCCGAGCCGGAAATGCCGCGCGCTCCGCGTGGCGAAGGCCGACCGGATCGGTCGGGCGAGCGCTCCGATAGCGGGCGTGGCGGCGGCGGACGCGGCGGAGATCGCGGCGGTCGTGGCGGCGGCGGCGATCGCGGCGGCAGAGGCGGCGGGGAACGCGGCGGTCGTGGCGGCGCTCCGGGCGGTGGCGGCGGCGGCGGTTACACCAGCGGCGGCAGCTACAGTTCCGGCGGCGGAGGCTACGCGGGCGGCGGGGGTGGCGGTGGCGCGCGTCCCGGCGGCGCGGGCGGCGGTCGCGGACCGGGCTTCGGCGGCGCGGGACAGGGCGGGCCGCGCGCGGGCGGCATGGGCGGCGCGCGACCAAGCGGGCCGGGCGGCGGACAATCGCGACCGGGCGCAGGCAGCGGGCCGAGCGGTACGCCGGGCGGCGGCGGTCGGCCAGCGGGCGAACGCGGGCCACGCGCCGACGTGAGCGGCACGGGTCGGGATGCGCCGCAGGGCCATCAAGACCAGCGAGCGGGAGAAGGCCCCGGCGGCGGGCAACGCGGCGGTCGTGGCGGCGCTCCGGGCGGTTGCGGCGGCGGAGGATACACCAGCGGCGGCAGCTACAGATCCGGCGGCGGAGGCTACGCGGGCGG
>JBBRNU010000266.1:0-6555 GCA_038230115.1 Chthonomonadales bacterium
GATGAACAGCGTCGGAAGCGGGCCAACCTCGCGCGCCGACAGCGCGAGAGTATCCAGTTCGGTCAGCAGGTCCAGGGCGGGCGCTCCCGCCACGTAATCGCGCCGCTGATGGAGCATGGCCTGCCCGATGGGGCTGTCGAAACCGCGCGACGGTTCCATGCCGATGCACAGACAGGCGACGCCCGCCAGTTTCCCCGCCGCGTACCCATGTTCCGTTCCGCGCGCGTCCGTATCCTTCTCGCCCGCTTCTTTCTCGCCCGTTTTGCGCGTCTCTGCCGCCGTCCACAGCGCCGCTGCCCCGCCCATCGAATGCCCGACCAGAACCACGCGCGGCGCATCCGTTTGCGGCGCGAACCAGTGCAGGGCGGCGCGCAAATTCTCTCCGGCCTGCGCCGCATGGCGCATTTCGCCTCCGCTCGCGCCCAATTTATGCCCGATCATATCGAACGTCAGCCCCTCGTACCCCCGCCCCGCCAGATAGCCCGCCAGCCCGTCCAGACTGTATTTGCCGGACGTGAAGCCATGCGCGTAGACAATGGCGAGGGCGCGGCGATGCGGCGTCGTTGGCACGTAGCGCAGGCCCGCCAATGCTCCGGTTTCGCAGGGAATCACAACCGGCTCAAGCTTCATCGGCGGCTTTCATCGAGGCATTTTCCGGAGTTTCTGTGGAAAGCTCTCCGGCATTTGCTTCCGTGGCGGCGTTGCTCTCGGAGTCGGAACTCGCCCCGTCGGCATTGGAGGACGACGGGCGATTGCGGCCCCCGCGCTTTTCTTTCGCTTCTTTCGCCTCTTTCGTGACTGCCGCGATCAGCCCAACGCCGCACAGAGCCACGAACCAGTCGCCGAACCGCGTGTACAAGGTGCGGCCCGTTTGCAGACGAACGCGGGCGGTCAGTGACGTGACGGTTTGAAAGGGCGCGCGGCGGGTGATGCGGCCTTTGGAGTCCAGCGCGCCGGTCACGCCCCATGTCGAGGCGCGCACGACCTCGCGGCGGTTTTCGATGCCGCGCAGTACGGTGGCGGCCAGCTGCTGCTCGGAAGCGCCCTGCGAGTGGAACCAGGCGTCGTTGCTCGGCGAGACCAGGAGATCGGCCCCATTGGACGTCATGGCGCGGGCGTAATACGGGTACATCGCCTCGTAGCAGATGAACGGGCCGACCGCGACCGCCTGCCCGGTCGCGGTCGTAAACCGAAGCGGGTTCACGGTCGCGCCAGGCGTCAGGTCGGGCGCGTCCAGATGAAACGACGCGATAATCGCCGACGGCAATTGCGCGCGGTACGGGATGAACTCGCCGAACGTAACGAGCTGCTCCTTGTCGTAGCGCTGCGGCGTCGCGCCGTTCGGCAGGAACAGCAGGGCCGTGTTCGTCGTGATTCGGGTCGTCGTGTCGTTCAGCTGCGACCCGATGAGGATAGCGGCCCGGTTTCGCTCGGCCAGGGCGGTCAGGGTCTGGCGCGTCAGCGGCTCGGTCAGGGCGTCTTTCGGGGCGGCGGTTTCGGGCCACAGGTATAAATCGGGGGGCGTCGGAGCCTGAGCCGCCGCCGCTTCCGTCATCGCGGCAATCTGGCGCAGAATGCTGAACCGATCCTCACGCTCCAGAAACGGGTCTTCGCCGGTTTGCAGGGCGGTCACGACGATTTGCGGGCCGATGTCGGGCGGTATCAGGCGGGCCGCGCCATACAGACAGGTGAGGCCGACGAGGGTCAGCGACGCCCACAGGTAGCGCGCCCGGTTCAAGGTCTGGCGCTTGCGCTCGATCCACCACGCGGCCAAACTCACATTGACGAGGACGAGCAGGAAACTGACGCCATACGCCCCGGTCGTGTCGGCGATTTGCAGGACGGGCAGGAAGCGGTACTGCGTGTAGCTGAACTGCGTCCAGGGCATCGTCAGCGCGCCCAGCGTGCGCGTCCATTCCATCACGACCCAGGCCGCCGTAAGCGCGACGACGCGCCCGCCGCCACTTGTTCGACGCTGCAGCCACCAGGCCGCGCCGCCCCACAGCGCGTAGAAACTCGCCATGATGAGGGTCAGGCCGAGCCAGACCAGCCAGCCGATTTGCGAGCGCGTCCAGGCCTGCACGGTCGTGCCGACCCAGTAGCAGCACGCCCCAAAGTAAATGCCGCCGAAAACATAGCCGCGCCAGAGCGCCTGCCGCAGTCGCGCGGCGTGCGTCACGGCGAGAACCAGGGGCGCGAGCGCAATCCAGGCGAGGGGCCAGATGGCGAAGGGCGGCGAGGCGAGCCAGGCGAGCAGTCCCGCGAGCGCGGCCAGGCGAACGCCCGACGCGCGCGGGGCGGGCGGCAAACTCGCGGTCGGTTGCCGTTCGCGGTCGTTTTCCGTTATAATGGGGTTTGTCTGTGTTGTCAAATCCGCTTCGCTCAAGTCCAATCAAGGGAGTTCGCTTTGAAGTTTTCGTTTCGGGGGGCGCATCGGGCGGCGTTTACGTTTGTCCCGCGCGGCGGGTTCGCCCTGCTTGGCGCGCTGGCCGGTCTTGCCGCGCTCGGCTCCGTCGGCGGGTGCGCGCGGCAGCCCCCTAGCAGCAGCACGCTTTCGGGCAAGCGGCTCCGGGTCACGATGCGGTTCCGCGACGCCATTGACCCCAACAACCACTACTTTTTTCTCATCAACTACATTCGCGACGGGCCGCAGGGCGACGCAGGCGATTCGAGCGCGCCCGGCCCGATTCCGGTTTTCGGGCCGATCAGCGCGAATCAGGGCTTCGGCAACGGCTTCGCGACCAGTTCCGATCACGGCGCGAACTCGACCCCGGCGCGCGGAACCGGCGGCTTCACCGACTTCGTGGAATATTACGCAGGCCAGTACCGTTTGTTTCACGTTCTCGGCGACCCCGTGAACCGCAATTTTCGCGACGAGGGTCAGCCGGTTTTCGTGGTTCGTCCCGGTCAGGACGACGCGCAATCGTACAACCGTCTGCAATTCGAGATTGACCTGTCGCAGTTGATTCTGGACGCCGCAGGCAATCCGCCGCCCGCCTCGGATCAAACGCAAACGCTGGACATCGCGCGCAACCGGCTTCGCTATCTACAGGTCAACATCATCGCGACCGACGTAATTCCCGCCGATCAGGGTACGCAAATCACGAAAGAGGTGGACGCGCTCGGCGACACCAGTTCCCTTCTCGGCCAGAGCAATTTCCTGCGTCTGGACGTGTCCCAAACCGGCGTCATTCCCGACAGCCCGTCCGACCCGCGCGCCCAGAACTCCCTCGAACCGACCGGCAACGACGTCGTGGTCTATTCCGGCGGCGCGTTCCAGTTGGGCGGTAAAGGCGCGCTCGATCTGACGGATTGGACGATAGAGGTTCGGCAGCAGTGACGGGCCATTTCGTCGGTTCGTCGGCGCGGACGAACGGGCAGAACGGGATTGAAACCCCGTTCTGAAATGCACAGACCACCTGCGTGGCCTGCAATACACAAGGCCGCTTCGCCAAGATGTTTTCAGATTGCGAGGAAGCCCGCGCGGACAATTCGTATTTAGCCCGCGCAGGCGGGCTGGCGTTTCAGAACGGGGTTTCAATCCCGTTCTGCCCGTTCGCGTGGTTCAATTCTGGCGGCCCCGTTTCAGCGCAAGGAAATTTGGAAACACGCTCACTTCGTCCAGGCCGCCTCGACCTCGTACCAGAGCGTTTTATGGGCGGGGCCGATGACGAAGGTCAGGACGCCGCCGTGCAGCGCGGAGGGAACCGGGGCGAGACGCTTGCCGGTTCCATCCAGGGCGTACACCGTTGCGCGAACGGCGCGGGTCGTGATGGTTACCGTGCCGGGAACGCCTTCGGCCAGCGTCGGGCCGGTTCCCCAATGCTCGCCAACGGACGTGCGGTCGGCGTTCCATTGCATCCCCGTATTTTCCACGCGCCCGACCGCCGTCAGCAGAAGCGAGCGCGACTGCTCCATCGCCCGCCCGTCTAAAGCCGAAAGGGTAAACGCGGCGAACTGGGAGGGCGTCGCCGTCATCGCGACGCGCCAGCCTGCGACCTCGACGCTCTGCCCGCCCAGAAAGCCGACGATCATTTTGGAGCTGGGCGAGTCGGCGGTCACGACCGGGTTGTCATTTCCAATCGCCCGCCAGACAAAGGGGCCGACGCTCGCCGGGCGGTTCGCCTCGTCGCGCTTGCCGGCGGGGTTGGCGTCGTCCGGGGCGGGCTTGCCGCCCGCGAACGAGAGCGACAGGCGGTGTGTCAGAGCCGACGGGTAGGTCACGCCCGCCGCCTCCCATTCCGGGCCGCCGTCCGCGCCGTTTTTCGCCATCAGGTTCGCCACGTTATCGGCGCTCAGGTGCAGGCGCAATTCTTCGCGCGCGAGCGGCAGGTCGTTTCGCAAAAACATCAGGGCGGCAGCCGGAAGAAACGCCATTTTCGCCGGGTTCGAATCAATGGCGAAAAAGCCTTTGATGCGGTCGCTGTCGCTGCGCCCGCCGCCGTACTCGAACAAATAATAGCCGTCCCAATCCTGAAGGCAGGCGAAGGCGGTCAGCAACGGAATCGTTTCGGCCTGAAAATCGTTCGGGGCGGGATGGTTGTACTCGCTGACTGTAAACGGCTTGCCCGCCAGCCGATAATGCGCCAGATACGACAGCCCGCCGCCCCCCGCGTCGCGCGTCATGGCGATGTTGGCGATCCGCCAGTCGGCCATGTCCCATTGCTTGCGCGGA
Source organism: Chthonomonadales bacterium (assembly GCA_038230115.1). Classification (GTDB taxonomy): domain Bacteria; phylum Armatimonadota; class Chthonomonadetes; order Chthonomonadales; family Chthonomonadaceae; genus JBBRNU01. The sequence goes on from JBBRNU010000266.1 coordinate 4,676, forward strand.
AAATCCGGGTGCTGCCAGTAGGAATGGATGTCGCCGAAGTCCGAGTCTGTTTCGCGCAGCGCGCCGCCCAGCCCGCCATACGTGACCTGCGAGCCGGTGATGTTGGCGCGAACCTTCAGTTCCTTTTTGAGAAAATCGCGCATGGTCGCCATGTAAGCGCGCTCGGTCTCGATGAGGAAGGCGATCCAGTCGCGCCCGGCGGGGTTGTCGGCGGGATGCGCGGGCGGAACCGTTGCGGCCTCGACCGACAGACCGCCCAGAAATTCGGTTTGCGCGCCCGGTCGCAATATCACGCCTGCCAGATCAACCGTTCCGAGCGCGTCGCCCAGCACGAACGACAGCCGGTTGTGACTGCGCTGCGAGCGGTTCACCGTGAAAGCGTAAGTGAACTGCCGCCATTCTGTCGTCAGGCTCGCCGTCGCGTCCAGCCCGATGTTGTGATAATCGCCGGTATCGAGCCGAACCCCGACCGGGAGCGGGCGATTGCGATCCGCTTTCGCCCAGAACGAAACCGTGTACGGTTCGCCCTCGGTCAAGTCCAGCCCGGTCTGGTGCAGCTGCAAATGCCAGTTTTGCCCGCCCAGGGTTTTCACCTGCACGCGCAAAACTTTCCCCGCAACGCCATTCGGGGCTGGGACGTTTTCGGGCAGTTCCAGCGCGCCGTCTGCCGGGGCCGTGTTGCGTTCCAGCGTCCAATGCTCCGCCCCGCGCATGAAATCGGCGTTTTCCAGCAGGTTCGGGCCATACGGTTTGTCGCCCGCGCTCCAGGCCCGTCGCAGCCCTTCCGTAGTGGCGTATTTCGTCTTGAGCCAGACGCTCCACTGCCGCGCCAATTCCGTTTTATAGGCGGGCGGAAGCGCGTCGAGCGAGCCATCAAACGCCGCGCCGAGCAGGGTGTTCTCGTTGTTGATCTCGACGACCGCGACGGCGGGGTCTTCGACATAGCGCAGTTTCGTATACGGGTTCAGGTGCGTCAGCAGATCGCGCGCGTACTGCTTCTGCAATTCGATCATGCGCGGGTAGAAAAAGGTGACGATTTTGCCTAAGCCGGGCAGTTTGTCGGTTTCCGGCAGGTTGTCGCCGGGCAGATACGTGCGCGAAACGTGCAGGTTGAGATTGGCGTAGATGCCGTTTTCTTTTAATTGATAAATGAGATAATCCAGGCGATCCAGCGCGTCTTTGGTGAGATGCTGCGTGTCGTTTTGGGCGGGGTCGAAAATGCCGGGCTTGCTCCAGGAGGCGTCCATGTGGTGCAGCCGCATAATGTTGAACCCGAACTTGTGCATTCGGGCCGCTTCCGCCTGCGCGGTCGCTTTGTCCGGGAAGGCGTTGTCGGCGGTAATGCTGGCCCCGATGAAGCGAATACGCCGGTTCTTTTCGTCGTAAAAATGCCCGTTCTTCGCCACGATGAAGCCGTCGCGACCGGCGGGCGTCGGGTTGAGCGCGCTAACGTCCACCAGGGTTTTGCTGGCGTCGTCCCAGGGCAGGACGAACGGAAACATCGGCGCGGGTTCCTGCCCAACTGCTGCCGGTTTCTGCGCCGAGAGCGCAGCGTCTTTCACCGGCGCGGGCTTGTCCTGCGCCGATAGTCGCCCCGCCAGCGCCGCACAGACCACAAGCGCCGCCAACTTTCCGGTTCGCACGTTCATGTTTACTCCCGAAGCCCCGCGAATGGGACGGTGAACGGGAATAAATCCCCGTTCTGAAATGCGAAGCCCGCCTGCGCGGGCTAAAGACGCGCTCTGACCTATCTGCTCTCGCGGGCTACATACGTGTCGGCGGAGCGGCGCTGCCGGGCTGAATACAGGCTCTCGCCTTCGGCATTGCAGGCCACGCAGGTGGTCTGTGCATTTCAGAACGGGGATTTATTCCCGTTCGCC
>JBBRNU010000267.1:0-6553 GCA_038230115.1 Chthonomonadales bacterium
AGGTGCGAATGGAAGCGACGGTCGGCGGCGTGGTGGTCGCGGAAAGCGAGATGATGTTCGCGCTGCTGGACAAACAGCCGACTGGAGATCGCGAAGCCGAAATAGAGCGGATTCGCAGCGAAAGCAAAAATCAAGGCGCGCTGATGGCGGCGGGGAGAGAGTCCTGATGGCAAGCGTATCGGGATCGGCGCGGCGCGGCGCGCAGTCTGAGGGAGCCTTGGCGCGCAACGGGAACGGAAGCGAAACGGAAAGCGAGCCTGGAAGCGGAAATGAAGACGGAAGCAAGAACGGGAGATTGATCTATGGGACGGCCATTGTGGACGCCGCGCGCGAACTGGTTGAAAATGCGGAGGCGTCAGCCGTGATTCACCCGACAGCCATTATTGACCCCTCGGCGGAAATCGAACCCGGCGTCGCCATTGGCCCGTTCTGCATCATCGGAAAACAGGTGCGGATTGGGGCGGGAACGGTTTTGCATGGTCACGTTACGTTAGAAAGCAACACGCGAATCGGGCGCAACTGCCAGATTTTCGGCAGCGCCAACATCGGCGGGCCGCCGCAGGATCACAAATACAAAAACGAGGAAACCTGGGTTGACATCGGCGACGGGAACATCATCCGCGAAAACGTGTCCATTCATCGGGCGACCGGCGAGGGAAATGCGACCCGATTGGGCAGCCATAATATGCTGATGGCTTACGCCCATGTCGGTCATAACTGCGACATCGCGGATCACGTCACGATTGCCTCGTATGTCGGCATCAGCGGTCACGTTACGGTCGAAGAGTACGCCAATTTCGGCGGAATGTGCGGCGTGCATCAAAAGGCGCGCATTGGCCGCTACGCCATGATCGGCGGCATGTCGGGCGTGACGCAGGACATCGCGCCGTTCATGATCGCGACGGGCGCCCCGGCCAAAGTGTTCGACATCAACGTGCGCGGTCTGGTGCGCGCGGGCATGGCTCCGAAAGTGCGCCGCGATTTGCGCGAAGCCTTCAAGATCATCTATCGCTCGAACCTGAACTTGACGCAGGCGCTGGAAAAAATCGAGGCCGAGGTAGAGAAAAGCCCGGAACTGAACCACCTGCTGGAATTCATTAACATCACGCGCAACGGCTACAACGGGCGCGGCAACGACCCCAAACCGGCCTGAGCGTGTCGAGCGGGCATCGAAAGTGTGCAAATCGAAGGCGCGCATCCGTATCGGGATCATGCGCGCAAATCACGCGCATCGAAAGCGTGCGTATCGCGCGTAAATCGAAAACGTGCGTATCGCGCGTAAATCGAAAACGTGCGTATCGTTCGCATTGCAGGCGTAGGCATAGAAACGTCGTGAAAACGCTATGAACATCGCCATTTTTTCCGGGGAAGTTTCCGGCGACTTGATCGGGGGCGCGCTCGCCCGCGAGCTGCGCCGCCGGGTTCCCGAAATCGAACTCTGGGGGCTGGGCAGCGGGGCGATGCGCGACGCGGGCGTGGAACTGCTGGCCGACAGCGCGGCATGGGGGGCCATCAGCGTCACACAGGCGCTGGAGAAAGCCCCGAACCTTTTTTTGCGCGTCCAGCCGATGCTCAAGCGCGCGTTGGAAGTCCGCCGACCGGACGTGGTGGTTTTGATTGACTTCGGGGCCTTCAACGTGCGCGCGGCCCGCTACTGCCGCGCGCATGGGCTGAAAGTTCTGTACTATTTCCCGCCCGGCTCGTGGCGGCGCGAGGGGACGAAGGGCGCGGAACTGGGGCGCATTACCGACGTGTTGGCCGTGCCGTTCACATGGGCGACGGAGCGGTTTCAGAAGCTGGGCGCGCACGCGGTCTGGGTGGGGCATCCTCTGCTGGAGCGCGTGAAGCCGACGATGACGAAAGCGGCGTTCGCCGCGCAGTTCGGCATGGAGGCGGCGCATCCGATTATCGGGCTATTGCCGGGAAGCCGGGTCGCCGAGGTGACACATTTGATGCCGACGCTGCTGGAGTCGGCCCGGCGCATCGCGCAGCGCGTACCCGACGCGCAATTCGCGGTTGCGGTCGCGCCCTCGCTGCCGCCCGATCTGGTCGCCGATTTTCTCCGGGGCGACGCCCGGACGCAGAACCATCTTGCCCGCCTCAAGCGCGAAAAGGCCGAACTGGAAGCGAGCGTGCGGGACAAGCTGGAGCGTCTCGAAAACGAACTGAGCGGGCAGGCGAGTCGGCAGGTGGCGACAGTCGGGGGCATTGTGGTTCCCGAAGCCGCGCTGAAGCAGGAAGATTGGGCGCGGCGGCGTTCCGACAACCTGCGCGACCGAGCCGAAAACAATCTGCCGCCGATTGTCCTGGCGCAGAACCTGACGTATGACGTGATGGCCCACAGCGACCTGCTGTTGACCTGCTCCGGCACAGCCACTCTCGAAGCCGCTGTCTTCGGGACGCCGATGGTGATTCTCTATCGCGGCTCGAAACTGATGGAATTCGAGTACAAGCTGCGCGGCATGAAGAAGAAACTGGTTCACATCGGCCTGCCGAACATTTTGGCGAACCGCCGCATCGTGCCGGAACTGATTCAGGACGCGGCGAACCCCGAAGCGATTGCCGACCTCGCCGTACCGCTGCTCAATGACATCGCCATCCGGCAGCAGGCCAAAACGGATTTGGCCGAAGTCCGCGCGCTGCTGGGAACGGAAGGGGCGAGCGCGCGAACGGCGCAACTGGTGTTGGAGTTGGCCCGGCGGGAACAGTAATTTGTCTAACCCAGACCCTGTCGGGAGAAAACACCTAACCCCCCGGCCCCCTTCCCCACCGGGGAAGGGGGAGCGCGAAACAAAAGCCATGCGCTTTCCCTCAAAGCGGGAGCGGAAAGAAAAAATCAACGCGCCGCAAACATAACGGTTGACCCGTGAATCTGATGTCTCGTCGCCCCCTTCCCCGGTGGGGAAGGGGGCCGGGGGGTTAGGCGCATTTCCTAGAGCCGTCCTCGCGGACGCAACAGGAACGAACTCGTAAGCCTTCGATATTGCTGCCTTCTTATGGACATACAACGCAGACTGCTGGCCTATATCAAGCCGGTGCGCGGGACGCTGGCGCTGGGGCTGTTTTGCGCGGCGGTTTCGTCGGGCGTGACGGTCGGCATCGCCTGGTTCATTCAATACGCCTTCGACGCGATGGTGAACGGCCATGCCGAACTGCTGAATCGTTTGTGCGCCCTTGTCGTTGTGGTTTTCCTGATTAAAGGCGTGTTTTCGTTCGGGCAAAGCTACTTCCTCTCCCTCACCGGCAACACAGTCGCCACGCGCCTGCGCGACGACATTTTCGCCCACCTGCATAATCTCTCTCTGGCCTATTTCAACAAGCGGCGCACCGGCGCGATTATGTCTATTCTGACAAATGACGTGACCGTCGTGCAGAACGCGGCCATGAGCCTGCGTGACGTCGTGACCGCCCCGATCACGATTGTCATCAGCCTGACCGCCCTGTTTGTCGTGAGCTGGCGGCTGGCGCTGGTGTCGCTTCTGTTCATTCCCTTCATGGCGCTGGCGATTTCGCGGATCAGCAAGCGAATTCGCATCATCGCCGGGCAGGTGCAGGCGCGTCTGGCCGACGTGACGACCGTGATCGAGGAGACGGTCGCGGGCGTTCGCATCATCAAATCGTTTTCCGCCGAGCGGCACGAAATCGAGCGTTTCCAGAACGAAAACCAGACCGCCCTGCAAATCGTCATGCGCGGCGTGCGAAAAAGCGCCCAACTGCGCCCGGTTATCGAGTTCATCGGGGCGTTCGGCGTGGCGCTGGTGTTGTTCGTGGGCGGCAACGAGGTGGCCCTGACGACGCGGCGGCAGCAGGCGGCGCAGCGCGCGTGGCTGGCCGCGCATCCCGGCGTCGAGCGGCAGTATCTGAAGCCCGCCAACGAGTTTCCCATCCCGCAGGGCGGAATGACGCAGGGACAGCTGTTCAAGTTTCTGTATCTGCTGGACGCCGTCGCGCGGGCGGCGGGCGACATTGGCGGCATCGTGACGCTGCGGGCGTCGGCGCTGGCTGCCGCGCGGCGCATCTTCGAGGAAATCCTGGACGTGCGCTCCGAGGTCGAAGAGAAACCGGAAGCGATTGATCTGCCCATTCTGCGCGGTCACGTTCGCTTCGAAAACGTCTCGTTTCGGTACGGGCCGGACAGCGACGACGTGCTGAAAGAGGTCTCGTTCGAGGTGCGGCCCGGCGAAATGGTGGCCCTCGTGGGGCGCAGCGGGGCCGGGAAAAGCACGCTGGTAGATTTGATTCCACGCTTTTACGACCCGACCGAAGGCCGTATCTTAATAGATGGGATAGATGCGCGCGACGTGACGCTGGACGGACTGCGGCGGCAGATCGGGATTGTGCCGCAGGAGACCTGGCTGTTTGCGGGAACGTTGCGCGCCAACATCGCGTATGGCAATCGCACGGCCTCCGATTCGGAAATCCGGGCGGCGGCGCTGGCGGCAAACGCCTCTTTTGTCGAAAGTATGCCGGAAAAGTTGAACACGATTGTCGGCGAGCGCGGCATTCGCTTATCGGGCGGTGAGAAGCAGCGCATCGCCATCGCCCGCGCCATTCTCATGAACCCGCGCCTGCTGAGTCTGGACGAGGCGACTTCATCGCTGGACGCGAGTTCCGAGGCGCTGGTGCAGGAGGCGCTCGACGACTTGATGAAGAACCGCACGACCCTTGTCATCGCGCATCGGCTTTCCACAATTATCAACGCCGACCGCATTCTGGCAATGCAGGACGGGCGGATCGTGGAAATGGGATCGCACCGCGAATTGATGGCCCGCGACGGCTATTACGCCCGCCTGTACGAGACGCAGCTGCGCGGGTTCGAGTGACAACGCCCATGCCGGAGATTATCACGCCGGAACAAAGCGAGAATAGCGAGAACGCGGAACCGGCCCGAAAAGGCGAGACCGAAGCCGAGCTGCGGGCGCGGCAGGCCCGGTTCGCGCGGCGCAATCGCTGGCTGGGATGGGCGGTTTACGCGCTGGCCCGCCTGATTTTTCGCACGCTGCGCCTGCGTTTCGTTCACCCCGAAGGACTGGACACGGGCGGCGAGGGCGCGGTTTTTGTGACGTGGCACGGGCGTTCGCTGATCCCGGCCAACGTGTTTCGCAACCGGGGTTACTGGGCGCTGATTTCGCTTTCGCGCGATGGCGAGGTGCAGAACAATATTTTTCAGCGGTTCGGTTTCCAGACGGTGCGCGGCTCGACCGGGCGCGGCGGAATCAAGGGCTTGCTGCAAATGGCGCGCAAGGTCAAAGAGGGCGGCGTGCTGGCATTTACGCCGGATGGCCCGCGCGGGCCGAGCCATAAGGTACAATTAGGCGTCATCCTGATGGCGGAAAAATCGGGCGTGCCAATTATTCCGTTGGGAATCAGCGCCAATCGCCGCTGGATGCTGCGGAGCTGGGACGGGTATATGATCCCGCAGCCGTTCGCCCGCGCGTATTTCGTGGTCGGGGAACCGATTCGGGTTCCGCCCAATCTGGACGAGGCCGGGCGCGAACACTGGGCCGCGCAGGTGGACATCGCGATCAATCGGCTGGAGCGCGAAGCCGAACGTCTGGCCGGTCACGCCGACTATCCGGCGGCATGGCGCTTGGAGTGAAAATTCCGTCTTATCCTTCCGAAAGGCGCGTCGACCGGGCATAAATGCCCGTTCTGAAATGCAAAGCCCGCCTGCGCGGGCTACAATTCAGCGCAGGGATTTACGTCCGTAGAGCAAGCGGACAATCATGCATAGCAATCCAGGTTAGTGTATTGTCAGGAATCGCATCATCAACTACGCGCTTTACAATTTGATGCTGGCGGCGGGGTCGCCCGTAATCGCGGCGTATCTGGCGCTGCGGTATTTCTCCGGCAAATCGAGACCGGGGTGGCGCGAGCGGTGGGGACATCTGCCGCCCGGTCTGGCGCGTAAAGAAAACGGCTGCCCGCGTTTGTGGATACACGCGGTTTCGGTCGGCGAGGTTGTGGCGGCGGTTCCGATTTTGCGCGAACTGCGCGCCCGTCTGCCACGATACGAACTGGTTTTTTCCGTCATTACCCCGTTCGGGCGCGAGGTGGCGGAACAGCAGGCCGCGCCGTTCGTGGACGCGATTTTTTACTTTCCCTTCGATCTGCCCTGGGTGGCGCGGCGGGTGGTTCGCGCGGTTCGGCCCGACGTGTTTGTGAGCCTGGAAAGCGAGATGTGGCCCAACCTGCTGCACGAATTGAAGCGGCAGGGGGCGCGGACGGTTCTGGTGAACGGGCGCATTTCCGAGCGCACGTTTCAGCGGCAGATGGCGCCTACGGGGAAGGGCCGGATTGGACGCGCGTTCTATCGCTGGATGCTGACGAACATGGATAGTCTGCTCATGCAGTCGGACGCGGATGACGCGCGGATTCGCATCTTGGGGGGCGGGCTGAACGAGCCGGGGCGCGTGGCGGTCGTAGGCAATTCCAAGTTCGACCAGGACATCGCCCGCCTGACCCCGGACGAAACCCGCGCGCTGCGCCGAAGTTTGCGCCTGCCGCCCGACGCGCCGGTTTTCGTCGCGGGCAGCGTCCGCAGTCTGGAAGA
>JBBRNU010000268.1:0-6551 GCA_038230115.1 Chthonomonadales bacterium
ACCTCGAGGTCCACGCCTTTGAGGATCTCCCGGTCGCCCACCTTCACGTGCAGGCCCCTGACGACCAGCATCTAGCCCACGCCCCCCTCGAGGCTGACGGCAAGCAGTCGCTGCGCCTCGACGGCGAACTCCATCGGCAGCTCGCGGAAGACTTCTTTGCAGAAGCCGTTGACGATCATCGAGACGGCGTCCTCGGTGGAGATGCCGCGCTGGTTGCAGTAGAAAATCTGGTCTTCGCCGATCTTCGACGTGGACGCTTCATGCTCCACCTGCGCGGTCGGATTTTTCACCTCGATATAGGGGAAAGTGTGCGCGCCGCAGCGGTCGCCAATGAGCAGCGAGTCGCACTGCGAATAGTTCCGCGCGCCTTCGGCTCCCGCGTTTATCTTGACCAGCCCGCGATAGGTGTTCTGGCCCCGGCCCGCCGAAATCCCTTTGCTGACAATGGTGCTGCGTGTGTTCTTGCCGATATGGATCATCTTGGTTCCGGTGTCGGCCTGCTGGAAGTTGTTGGTCAGGGCGACCGAGTAAAACTCGCCGATGGAGTTGTCGCCGATCAGCAGGCAGGACGGATATTTCCACGTGATCGCCGACCCGGTTTCCACCTGCGTCCACGAAATTTTGGAATTCGCGCCCTGGCACTTGCCGCGCTTGGTCACGAAATTGTATACGCCGCCCTTGCCCTCTTTATCGCCGGGATACCAGTTCTGGACGGTGCTGTACTTGATCGTGGCGTCTTTCATGGCGACCAATTCCACGCAGGCGGCATGCAACTGGTTTTCGTCGCGCATCGGAGCCGTGCAGCCTTCGAGGTACGACACATACGCGCCCTCGTCGGCGATAATCAGGGTGCGCTCGAACTGGCCCGTATTGGCGGCGTTGATGCGGAAGTAGGTCGAGAGTTCCATCGGGCAGCGCACGCCCTTCGGAATGTAGCAGAACGACCCGTCCGTGAAGACCGCCGAGTTCAGTGTGGCGTAGAAATTGTCGCTGTAGGGGATGACCGAACCGAGATACTCGCGCACCAGGTCGGGATGGTTATGTACGGCCTCGCTGAACGAGCAGAAGATAATTCCCTTTTCGGCGAGCGTCGCCTTAAAGGTCGTGGCGACTGACACGCTGTCGAAAACGGCGTCTACGGCGACGTTGTTCAAGCGCTGCTGCTCGCCCAGCGAAATGCCCAGCTTCTCGTAAATTTCCAGCAGGGCCGGGTCTACCTCGTCCAGACTCCCCAATTGCTTTTTGGGCTTGGGCGCGGAATAGTAATAGGTGGCCTGATAATCAATCGGCGGGTACTTGACGTTGTGCCAGAGCGGGTCTTGCATCGTGAGCCAGTGGCGATAGGCTTTCAGGCGAAAATCGAGGAGCCATTCCGGTTCGTCTTTCTTGGCCGAAATCAGGCGCACGATGTCTTCGTTCAGGCCCATCGGGATGGTTTCAGACTCGATCTCGGAAACGAAGCCGTATTTGTATTCCTGGCGGGCGAATTGCTCGATGGTATCGGTTGCGGTGGTCATGGGCGATCTCTCCTCAAGCCGTCCTCGTCCCGGAGCCTGCCAAGTTCTTCGCGATGGCTCGTAATTTCAGGGACGCGCTGGCGCTTACCTTGCACTGCTTACACTTTCTAATTACGAATGGGAGCGCGGCGGCGGCTGCCAACAGGCTTAAAATCGGGAAGCGGCGGTCAGTGGCCGGTGTGAAATTCTGGCGTGCGCGGCGTCAATTCCAGCGACAGCGGATAGGCGGGCGCGTCGGCTTCCGTCCCGGCGACTTCGGCCAGCGACATGTGATTCAGCATCTGAAAGATGCGGGCGTTGATGCGCGCTAAGGGTTTGCGGATCACGCAACGGTGAACGTGATCGCAGGTCGGGCTGGCCGCCATGCAGGGCATGAGCGCGGGCGGGCCGTCAATCACTTCGACAATCGCGCCGATGCTGATGGCTTCAGGGGCGCGGGCCAGCCGATAGCCTCCGGTCGGGCCGGGCGTCGAGGCGAGGATTTTGGCCTTTGTCAGCTGCTGCAAAATCTTGGCTAGTAGTTCGACGGGAAGGGCGTCCGATTCGGCGATTTCGCGCGTGTTGGCGGCGCGTCCGGCAGGCAGGCGCGTCAGGTACGCGAGCGCGAGCAGGGCGTAATCGGTTTTGCGGCTCAGGCTCAACATACGGGTCGCCTTCCTTCTACTTTTGTCGTCCCTCGCAAACGGTTCGTATCCGACAATTTCAGTCGGATATAGTGTACCACCGAAACGCCGCGCTGTCAATATGACCGGGGTCAACCCGACATCAAAAGGGAAGTGAGGACGTTGGGTTTGACGAAAATTGTGAGGTCTACCCTCATCCCCGGCCCTTTCTCCCTGCATGGGAGAAGGGAGCAAGGGCCGTAACTCCTGCCTTTGCAGGAATGGGGAGCGAAGGCATGGGGTTGGCGCGTTGCAGGCAGGGAAGAGCCTCGTCCCGGCGTATCGGCATTGTGAATTTAGCCCGCGCAGGCGGGCTTTGCATTTCAGAACGGGGTTTCAATCCCGTTCTGCCCGTTCTACCCATCCCGTTCACCACGCTTTAAAAGGGACTGCGGATTTTGGCTTCGGGGCGGCTTGCAGGCCGCGCCGTCATTCCGGCCAGACGGCGCTGATGAAGCGGGCGACGCGGAGCTGGTCGAACGGGGATAGGGTCTTGAAGCACAGGCCGACCAGGAGCGTTCCGTCGGCATTGGGGCGAACGTGCGTGACGCGCGAAGTGGCCTTGATCGGGCGCGCTTCCAGGCTCGCGCCGTAAGCGCTGGCGTCTCGTCCGGGCTTCGCGACGGCATCGTAGTCCGGCAGTTGAAACAGCAGCTCCACCAGCCGGGGAATTTTCACGCTCGACTCCACCATCAGGCCCATGCCGCTGTTGCTGATGTCCATAACGGCGGCATTTTTCCACGCGCCGACACAGCCGGGCTGATGCAGAGCGCGGTAAGCCAGCTCGAAAACGCAGGCGTAGCGCCAGTCGCGCCGCCGCTGGATTTTCACGGGCGGGCTGCACAGCGCGAGCGTCAGCGCGCCGTTGTGTTCCGAAAGCGTTTCCGCCGCCGCCCAATACAAAACACTCTTCGCCACAATGACCAATTCCACGGGCGTTTTGGGGAGAAACAAATCCGGCGGGCAGTCCGCGACGGAGCGCAGCAAAAGCGTGATCCGCTCGCGGTTCATTTTCATGACGCAGCCCTGCAAGCTGACGCCCTGCCGGGGAAACCGCGCTTCCGCTAAATTCGATTGCCGCCCTGCCATAATCGCTCGCCCGCCCTCTCGTATATTGTCGCCGACGCCGCTGCCGGACATCGTAATATTTTCGCTTCTTATCGGCTTCATTGTCGGCAGGCGGGGTCAGAGGCAAGAGAGGAAACAAACTGAGGCCCGACTAACGCGGCTACAACGCGCCCAAAACCGTTGGGCCGCGCGAAAATATTTCCGGCTCTTAACACAAACTTAACGCAGGCTTGACCCGCCTTTAACATAACCTGTGTAGAATACGGGGTGAGGAAGGAAGAAGCGATGCGTTTTGACCTGCTAAGTTTTACGCTTCCCGCCCTTTTGCCGGTGATTCACGGCTATAGCCCCCGTTCGCATTCGACAGCCCCGCCGCCGTCTCGCGAACCGACAGCTCGCGGCTCCCGTCCGGTCGTTTTCTTGCCGGGCGTTTTCCGGGCCGCGCTGTTCACTTGCCTTGTCAAAGGAGACCGTCTCATGCCCCGCGCCCTTCGCGCTCCCGCGGCCCTCGCCGCCACCCTCGCGCTTGCCGCGCTCACCGTCCAGGCCGCCCGCGCCGACCTGAATTTCAGCAGCGAGCATGACGCCACCTACACGCTGGGCGTCACTGACCTCGCCGCGTTTTCCGACGCTCAACTGCTCTACAACGCCGCCGATACCGTGACCGGCGCTCCCGGCGATGCGGGCGTCTACAATGTCGCCCTGCTCGGCGACGCCTCCACTTTCAGCTGGACGGGCGCGAATGGCCTGACCGTCAGCAATGTCGCCATGACCGCCACGACCGCTTCGGCCACACTTGCCAGCGACGGAACGCCCGGCACGAGCGGCTACAACTACGTTTCCAATCCCGGCCAGGGGCTGATTTCGGTCGGCGGCGGCAAACTGCATTTCGCCACCGCGTCGCTCGACCTGGCGGGCAGCGGCGCCACCATCGTCGAAAGCATCGGTCTGGAAGGCAGCTGGACGACTTCCGCTTTCACGACGCTTCCCGGCTATGGCATCTCGTTCGACCTGAACGGCAGCAGCCAGACCATCGAAAATCTTGTCATCGGCGACAAATACGCGGTTTCCAACCTGTTCACCGACAGCGGCTTCGGGTTCGTCCGCTTCGACGCGGTTGCGGCCACGCCCGAACCCGGCAGCCTGGCCTTCCTGGGAACCCTGGCGCTGGGCGGTCTGGGGCTTGCCGCCCGCCGACGCCGCAGCGTCCGCTGACTTGAACGCAGCCGCCACTGAATTTGGTTCCGCTCTTCTCAACGCGGCCCCGCGCCTGGCGCTTGCAAGACCCGGCCCTGCGACTCAGCCCCGGAATGGCTGACCGCGCGCCCCGCACAGGGCAAGCCGGGCCGAGACGGCGACCCGCGCGTCCATGCCATTGACGCGGCAAATCGCGTAAGTTTGCAAAAACGCGCCTTAACGCTCGCTTTCAATTCTCGTTTTCATTCTCGTTCGCATCCACTCAGGAGACGTTCACCGATGAATCGACGCTTTCAAACTCTGCCCGCCCTACTTGGCGGCAGCGCCCTTCTGCTTGGCCTTCCGCTCGTCGCCGGCGCGCAGCAGCCCCTGGTCAACGGCAAGAAAATTACCCTGCCCCCGGTCGGAACCCTGACGCATACCCTGCCTAACCCGATTGTTTATCGCGGACGCACGCCCAACATCGGCAGCAACGCGCTCAACCTGATCGCCAGCCCGGATGGCAAATACGCGGTCGCCTCCGACATGGGGTTCCGCCAGTATCTGTCTTCGGTTGACACCACGACCGGCGCGCTGGTCTCGCAGGTCGGTTTCGGAGCGCCTTACACGTCCGGCTCGTTCGGCCTGTTCTACGGTCTGACCTTCGCTCCGACGGCCAACAGCGACGGCTCGTACACGCTGTACGCCGCGCAGGGAAATTACAACGCGGTCGCCGTGCTGCATCTCGACGCCGCAGGCGCGCTTACGGTCGTGAACGATAGCATGGGCAAACCCGTCACGCTCAAGTCCACCGGCAAGACGGACTTTCCCGCCGGTCTCGCCATCAGCGCCGACGGCAAGTATCTGTACGTGGCGAACCACCAGGCATCCGCGCCCAACGTGCCGGGCAGCCTGTCCATTTTCGACACGACGACCGGGACGGAAACGGGCCGCTTCGCCTTCGACACCGTTTCGGCAGCCGTGCATACGCCCGCGTTTCCCGGCGTGGCGGCTGGCACAGCGTCCAACTTCCCGTATGCCGTCGTCGTCAAGGGCGCTACGGCGTATGTGGCCTGCGCGGGCGACGGTTTCGTGTACGCCCTGAACGTGTCCGACCCGGCCCACCCGACGCTGCTCAAGGAAATCGCGACCGGCTCGCACCCCATCGGCCTGCTGCTCAACGGCGACACGCTGTACGTCTCGAACGGACATTCCGACACCATTTCGCTCGTCAGCACGACGACCAATACGGTAACCGGAAGCATTGACGTGCGCCCCGTCGGAGCCAAAAGCCTGGTCGGGGTCACGCCCAACGGCCTGGCGCTGTCGCCTGACGCCAAAACGCTGTACGTCGCCCTGAGCGATATGCAGGCGGTCGCCCTGATTGACACGGCGACCAACAAGATCAAGGGCGAAATCCCGGTCGGCTGGTATCCCTCGACGGTCGTGGCCTCCAACGATGGCAAGCGCCTCCTGGTCGCCAACGCGCGCGGCACCCAAACCCGCTACCCGAACCCCGGCCAGACCATCAACAAGGCGACCATCAACAACGTCGCCAACTACTCGCAGTACACGCTGAACATGATCGAGTCCGACGTCGAAACGATTGCGACGCCGAGCGCGCTGAAGCTTCAGCAGTACACGCAAATGGTTCTGGCGAACAACAAACTCACCTCCAACACCGACAATGCCGCGATCAACCCGCTTTACAACATCAGCCGGGCCAAAGGCGGCGTCACGCACGTCTTCTACATCATTCGCGAAAACCGCACCTACGATCAGGTGCTGGGCGACGTGACGGGCGGCAACGGCGACCCTTCGCTGGTGTTGTTCGGCAAGGACGTGACGCCCAATATCCACGCCCTCGCCAAGCGTTTCGTCCTGCTCGACAACTTCTTCGACGTAGGCGACGCCTCGATGGAAGGCTGGGCCTGGACGACGGGCGCGCTCTCGAATGAGCATATCGTCAAGAACCAGCCGTACAACTATTCCGGGCGCGGCGCCAGCTACGATTCCGAAGGAACCGTCAATAATTACCCGGTCGCCGGTTTCCCCGCCGGGGCGTCGGATCAGGACGGCAACCCGCTTCCGACTCTGCCCGCCATTCCCGACACGGGCGGCAATCCCG
>JBBRNU010000269.1:0-6533 GCA_038230115.1 Chthonomonadales bacterium
CGGACTCCTGCAATGCCTCCAGAGGAATTGGAAGCGACTCCAAGGCGCGAGGCTCAACCTTGATGGCCCCTGACCCGTAAGATTTCCCCACCGAAGCGAGGTTAGCGATTACCAACGGATGCTGTAACAGACGCCAGACGCGACTTACGGTTTCGGGATCGTCCTGGCGAGGATAAACACAGAGAAAACTGGTCAGAGGGAGAGCATTGGCCTCGTTCCGAATGAAGCGCACGTTGCGACGGCCCAGATAAGCGAACAGAATGGGAGGGACGCGCCGCTTTTCCATGTTGTACCAGGGCTTGCGCTGACCGATAAGCGCCTTCTGAGGAAGTCCGCGCTTCTCGCCTTCGTGGAGATAGTCTTGCAGGCGGGGAGGAAACTCGCAAAGCGGGCGGGCGTCTGGCGCAAAAAGCAGTGTGGGACGCCCTGCCCGATCCAACTGCTCTAAGACTTGTGTCGTCAAAATATCTGTCGTCACGTCGCGGGTGCGCCCGACCGCAGGCAGTAAAAACGCTTCGGGTACTTTCAATTGCTCCGCCTGCGCGCGGGTCAGAAAAAAGAAGGCGTTGTCGCCGGTCGCGATGCCGCGCATGACGGTGCAAAAGTCGCTCAGCCGGGGACAGCCGTCATTATGAACGCGAGGGGAACGAGAAAAGCCCGTTTGCAAACCCTCTTGAAGCGAACGCTGACAAACGGAAAGGCTGTCGCTGGAGGCTGCAGGCAGCCCCTCAAGAACCCAACGGCGCAGGTCGTCTGTCCACGCGGCTCCCGTTTGAACCCACAAAAATTCGTTGCGCGGTTCAATTTTTTGAATAAGAAAAACAAGCGCGTTGGTGTCCACGCCGGGAAAGGGGGAGGCTTGCGGCGCAAACGTAACCACTGCGTCGAGGCGATAGCGGGACGTAATCCACTGCCAGAGCAGGCTCGCAGACTTTCCCTCGCAAACGTCGGCAGGAAGAATAAACGCAAGCCGTCCGCCTTCGCGCAGGAGCGTGAGCGCCCGCAGCAAAAAGTAGACGTGTAGTCCAGTACGCCCGTCCAGAGTCTTGCCAAGCAGTTGACCGCTCCACGTTTTGAGAGTCTGTTTGGCCTCGGCGGAGAGCCGATGGTGCCGAATATAAGGCGGGTTGGCGGCAATAGCGTCATAAGTGGCAGGGGGAGGATCGAACATAAAATCCCTGATTTCGACGCCTGCAAGGTCATTTTCCGTTAATTCGTCCGTTCGCGCCTGAAGAAGGATGTCCGCGTCAATTTCCGTTCCTGTCAGCCGCAGCGAGCGCCCTGAACGCAGCGATTCCTTTTTAGCGGCGCGAAGAAACGCGCCTTCGCCAACCGCAGGATCAAAAAGATGGTCGCTGCCCCCTGCGAGAGCGTAGGCCGCCATTGCGTCGGCGATCCAGGCGGGCGTCCAAAATTGCCCTTTCTTCCGCAAGGTCTCGCGCGCTTCGCCGGACGACGGCAGTTTTTGATGCTGTAAAGTCATGGCGCTGTTTTCACGCTTCCCGCGAAGGATCAGAGCGATTGTCAGCGGCCTGATACGCATCTTTCGCAACATCAGAGACGAATGCCTCAGCGTCATTTGCTGTCGGCGTAGACGTTCGCTCCCGTCGCGCTTCGCTATCTATCTGCGCCAGCGCGTCTGCCGCAAGTTCAATTACGCCGCCGTGGAAACGCACATAAGGGAGAATATGCCCGTTGGCGTCAATAATTTTGTCGGGCAGCAGCGTGATCTCGCCCTGCGTTTCGCCGAGAGGATAAGCGTAGTGATGATAAAACTTATAGATCGCCTTTTTACTGGTCGCGCCGCCCGGAGCCTGAAAAGTCTGCACGGTAGGTTCGATTTTGCCCTCCGAAATAAGACGTTCGGCCTGATTCAATGACAAGCCGAACGCCAGATCGTAGAAAGCGTGCCAGATGTGAATGGGAACGCCACGCTCCTCCTGCCATCGCATCAGAAACGCGCGATCTTCATCCTTGACAATGACCGTCGGCAGTACCGCGTTCTTCCTGAGGCCCAACTGCCCGCCCAAACGCTTTTGCGCTGTGAGGGGCGCGTTGTAGCCGGGCATTAGTTTTGCAACCCATAAACTATTTTCGCACTCGACCGCGATGATGGACTTTGCCAGAAGTCGCTGCATGAACAAATCGTCTTCTGACGTAAATGGCAATTCCGCCAACCCGCCGATCTCAGCGATCACCTGTTCCACTTCCTGCTGATCGGCCTTGCGAAAAACGAGCAGGTCGGGACGCTTGAGTCTACCCAGTCCGGCATTTTCAAGCCGCTCGAAATAAAGTTCAAACTCCCGCACCCCATCCGGCGCGATTCCGCTTGGACCGTAGGGCATTGCGAAATAACGCCCCGTCGTGTTGACGGCATGAATCAGGCGTTCTTCGCTCCATTGTCCCTGCGACCAGCGCATCAAGAAATCGCTGCCGCGCAGCCGACGCGAATTCAGAAGAAAATTCGCCCATGCAGCCGCTTCGCATCCGCGCAGTTCAAATTCGATGTCTTCTTCGGAAACGCTCAGAGCGGCTTCAAAGGGATGCAATCGACGCGCCTCCACGAACCACTATTCCGCTCGCCCCGTAGCAACGTCGGAGTAAAGTTCAGACCGACAATGCAGGATCAGCCTTCCAGCAGAAGGGTTTCCGGGTCTTCGAGCAGTTCCTTGACGCGCACTAGGAAGCGCACCGCCTCGCTGCCGTCTACGATCCGATGGTCGTAGGAAAGGGCCAGATACATCATTGGGCGAACCACCACTTCGCCGTTTACGACCATCGCCCGCTCCTGGATTTTGTGCATCCCCAGAATGCCGACCTGCGGCGCGTTCAAAATCGGCGTGGACATCAGCGAGCCGTAAATGCCGCCGTTCGTGATCGTGTATGTGCCGCCCGTAATCTCCGAAATCGTCAGTTTGCCTTCGCGCGCCCGGCCCGCCAGACTGGCAATCTCCCTTTCAATCCCGGCGAAGGTGCGCGTGTCCGCGTCGCGCACGACGGGAACCACCAGCCCCTTTTCCGTGCCAACTGCGATGCCGATGTCGTAGTAAAACTTCTTGACGATGTCCTTGCCCTGAATCTCGGCGTTGAGGAGGGGGAACGCTTTGAGCGCGCCCACAACGGCCTTCGTGAAGAACGACATGAACCCCAGCCCGACGCCGTACCGCTCCTTGAACGAGTCGCGCCGCCGTTTGCGAACTTCCATGATCGCGGTCATGTCCACTTCGTTGAATGTCGTAAGCATAGCCGCCGTGCGCTGCGCCTCGACCAGCCGCTCGGCAATCGTCTGCCGCAGCCGGGACATCGGTTCGCGCTCTTCGCGGCGATTGCCATTGGCGGCGTTGACGGAAGCGCCATTGGCGGCATTGGAAATGACGGGCGAAGTCGGCGCGATAGATGCAGGAACGGGTGTCGGGCGGGCGACGCCGGGCAGGGGCGCGGGCGGGGCGGGCTGAACCTGCGCGGGCGGCGCGGCGGCGACCGGAGCCGTCAAGACGGGCGGCGCGCTTTCCGGGGCCAATGCGCGACCGGCCCCGCCGCTCATGTGCGCCGCAACGTCTTCCTTCGTCACCTTGCCGCGCGGCCCGCTGCCCGACACCTGCGCCAGATCGACGCCGTTCTCTTTGGCGAGCCGCTCGGCGACCGGGGTCGCCGCCACCTTGTGGCCGTTTTCAGCGGGCGCGGCAGGCGCGGATTCTACGGCGGGCAATGTCGCAGCGCCTGATGGCAGCGCGTCGGTCGGCACGGCAGAGAGGGCGGGCGCGGCAGCGAGCGGAGCGGTCTGCGCGGTTGACGCGCCGTTCCCGTTCGACGCGCCCGCTTCCAGCATCAGCCCCAGCGTCTCGTTGACCGCGACGGTTTCGCCTTCCTTGCGGAGGATTTGCTCCAGAATGCCGCTGAACTCGGCAGGAACCTCGACGTTCACCTTGTCCGTTTCCAGCTCGACGAGGGCTTCCCCGGCGGCGACTTCGGCCCCTTCCGGCTTGAGCCAGCGCGTGATGGTCGCTTCTACGACCGACTCTCCCAATTGCGGAACCCGTAGTTCAACGGACATAGCGATCCAGACTCCATAACTTTCTGATGTCGCGGTCAAAACCCGGCCTCTTCAGCGACGCGGGCCAGCCGCTCGATTGCATCTCAATTTTGTTTCCAGCGAACCGCGTCTTATTCGGAAACCGATGTTTGCGAGGCCGTCGTTTCGCGCGCCCCGGCCAGAGCGAGCGCGGGCGACGTTTTGAGCGCCTCCAAAATGATGCGCGCCTGCTCGCTCTCATGCCGCCGCGCCGACCCCTCGGCAGGGCTGGCCGATTCGCCACGCGAAATTGGACGCAGCGGCCCAGTCCAGCCGCATAGCGCCGCCAGACGCGGCGCGACAAACGTCCACGCCCCCATATTTTCCGGCTCTTCCTGCACCCAGACGATTTCCTCCAGGTTGGGATAGCCCGCGATCACGCCGCGCAGGAGGTCGGCGGGGAACGGGTACAGTTCTTCCACACGGACGACCGCCACGCCCTCGGCAGTCGGATACTCCTGGCTCGCGACCAAATCCACGTACATTTTGCCGCTGCATAGGACCAGCCGGGTGATCCGGTCGGCCCGCTTGCGCGCGTCGGCGTCGTCAATGATCGGCTGAAACGTTCCGGTTGCAAGCGCGTCCAGCGAGGAACCGGCCCGCGCGTCGCGCAGCAGGCGCTTTGGCGACATGACGATGAGCGGGCGCGGGTCGGTTTCCAGCAGCGCGGCCTGCCGCCGCAGCAAATGGAAATACTGCGCCGCGCTCGTGCAGTTCACGACCCGCATGTTGTCGTTGGCGCATAATTGCAAAAATCGTTCCAGCCGCGCGCTCGAATGCTCCGGCCCCTGCCCCTCGTACCCGTGCGGCAGAAGCAGAACCAGCGACGCGGCCTGCCGCCACTTCGCCTGCCCCGAAACCAGAAATTGGTCAATGATGACCTGCGCGCCGTTTGCGAAGTCGCCGAACTGCCCCTCCCACAAAATGAGGACGCCCGGCGCGTGGATACTGTACCCGTACTCGAAGCCCAGCGCGGCGTTTTCCGATAACGGGCTGTTGAACACGGCGAAGGCGGCCCGCGACTGCATCAGGCTTTCCAGCGGCGTGTACCGCGCCCCCGTCGTTGGATCGTGCAGAACCAGGTTGCGCTGATCGAACGTGCCGCGCTCGGCGTCCTGCCCGGTCAGGCGAATCGGGATGCCGTCGGCAAGAGTGGCGGCGAAGGCCAGCGACTCGGCGTGCGCCCACGAGATGCCGCCGGGCGTTGTCAGCGCGGCCCGCCGCCGCTGCAAAATCGCGTCGGTCGGCGCGTGAACCGTGAACCCTTCGGGCCGCGTCAGCAGCGCCTCATTCAGTTCGATCAGGCGCTCCGTCGGCAGCGCGGTTTCGACCTGCCGCGTTCGCGCGCCGCGCCGCGTTTCGTCGGGGCCATCCGGCTTGATTTCAACCATCGCGGCCCGCGCCGCGTCCAGTTTGGCTCGCACCGCCGTAATCATCGCTTCGGCCTCGTCGCGAGTCACGTCGCCCTGCGCCTCCAGCGTCTTGGCCCACTTCGCGCGAACGCGCGGGTGCTGGTCAATGATTTCGTACATACGCGGCTGCGTGCGGCGCGGTTGGTCGCCCTCGTTATGCCCGTTGCGGCGATAGCCCACCAGATCAATCAGGAAATCTTTCTGGAACCGGGCGCGGTAAGCGAACGCCATGCGCGCGGCGGCGAGACAGGCCATCGGGTCGTCGGCATTGACGTGAACGATGGGAATCTCGAAGCCTTTGGCGAGATCGCTGGCGTAGGTCGTCGAGCGGCCCTCTTCCGGGAGCGTCGTAAACCCGATCTGGTTGTTGACGATGATGTGTATTGTGCCGCCGGTCGTGTAACCTGGCAGCCCTGACAGATTCAGCGTTTCGGCGACGACGCCCTGACCGGGAAACGCCGCGTCGCCGTGAATCAAAATCGGGAGCGCGACCTTGACGTTTTGGGACGGAACGCCGCGCCGCGAGCGGTCTTCCTGCGCGGCCCGCGCGTGGCCCTCGGCGACCGGATTGACAAATTCCAGATGGCTTGGGTTGGGAACCAGCGTCAGAGGCATTTCCTCGATGCCGCTCTCTTTGTACGCGCGCCGCGCCCCCAGATGGTACTTCACGTCGCCCGTCCAGCCCTGCGACCCCTTGCCCGCGACCGAGGCGTTGTCGTCGCGACGCTTGGCTTCGGCGAACTCCGCCAGGGTCTTTTCGTAGGGCTTGCCCAAAACGTGAGCGAGGACGTTCAGCCGTCCCCGATGGGCCATCGCCAGCACGACCTCGCGCATTCCCCCGACGGCGGCCTGATGAATAATGTCGTCGAGCATCGGCACGAGCATATCCGTGCCTTCAATCGAAAACCGTTTGGCTTTTTGCGTCCAGGTGTCCAGGTAAGTCTCGAAAACTTCGACTTCGGTCATGCGCTGCAGCAGGTCACAGCGCGCGGCGGCGTCAATGCCCTCGAAAAAACGCTGCCCCTCCGCCGCGTCGCGCAGCCAGTAAC
>JBBRNU010000270.1:0-6511 GCA_038230115.1 Chthonomonadales bacterium
AGCGCTCGCCCGACGAACTGGTCGAGGCCCGCTACCAGAAGTTCCGGCAGATGGGCGTGTGGGAGGACAAGGCGGCGGTCGTGGAGTTGGCTGCGCCCGCTCCCGCCATTCCCCTCGCCGCGCCCGTCAAGCCGGGCCGAAAGCCCCGCGCCTAGACGGGCCGCAAACCTCGCGCATGAAACGCGCATAGAATTGGCTGGCATCGAGTTAAGAAATCAGGAAATCAAGGAAGCGAAAAATGACTGTTCCAATCTATCAGATGGAAGGAACATGGGAGGAGATAACGCATTGCGTTCCCCCTTTCGCGGGACAACGCTTGCGCGTCGAAATCTATCCGGTTGAGGAATCAATCCAGAGCGCGCAGGACGACCCGCGTCTTGAAATTCTTCGAGAGATCGCTGAGCGTACCGGGCGGATAAGCCCGCAGGCGGATATCCGCGACTGGCTGCGCGAAGGCCGCGCGGGAGTGATGTTTGGCTATGCGCCTCTTGCAAGCCTCGCGCTGACCGGGTACTGAAAGTACCCGGCAGGAAAGTGCAAGCGTCCTGCGGACGCCACAAAGCAAGGCTCATAGCGTATTGTTAGGACGCTTGCATCTTTAGACAAGAAATTCAAATTTGCTGTACGCTTTTCAGATGAATAAACGTTTGTGAGGAGCGTTTTGATGAGTCGGCTGGAACTTTATTTTCATATCGTTTGGGCCACGCAACATCGGCAGCCTTTTCTAACGCCGCAGAAAGAAGAAATGGTTTTTCGGTGCATTTTCAATCTCGTTGCGCCTACGCATTACAAGATGCTGGCAATCAATGGGATGCCTGATCATATCCATATGCTAATTCAGACTGGGCCGCAGATAGATTTACCGGCCCTGATGAAAAATGTCAAGGGAACCACGTCGGCGCTGGTCAACAACATGACCGAGCTTACCGAGCGATTCCGGTGGCAGGAGGGCTATTATGCCGCGACAATTACGCCGTCTCATCTTCCTGAAACGCTGGAATATGTCCGAAATCAAAAGCGGCATCATCGCGAGGGAACGACACGCTTAGTCTTCGAGAATGCAGGAGAAGCGTAGCGCGGAAATTGCGTCCGCAGGACGCCTGCACTTTGTTGCCGGGAGTTTTCAACTCCCGGCCTTTGCATTTTCCGTCTGCATATATGTCAAGCGAAAGCAGTTTTCTCTGCTCCGTCCCTCTCTAACAACGCCTGCGCCGCCAAAATGTGACACTCCACGCCCGAAACCTTTCCTGCGAAAAACGAAAAGGGAGGGCGAATTTCGCCCTCCCTCGCCTGCGCCCTGCAATGGTTTCCAAAGCGCGTTTAGCGAATCAAGCCCCAGCGACGCGACGGGCGCGCGGCAGGCGCGGGCCGACTTTCCACGTCAATCACCGGCCCGCCCTGCAAACCGGCGCGCTCCAGACGCACCTGCTCCACAATGGCTTTGGGCGCGAGATGCGGCAGCAGCAAACCGCTGATGAGAAACGGCCCGGCAATCGCTTCCAGCCCGTCCGCCACCAGATCAATCCCCATGCCGAGCGGCCCCAGCAGCAGGCCCATGACCAGTTCCAGCGGCGCTTCCAGATCGAGCAGAAACGCCATCAAGCCCGCGCCCAGTCCCAGCGCCAGCAGTTTCGTCAGCAGGGGAACCCGCCGATCCCGCAGCAGCGCCAGCCCCAATTTTACGTCCAGAAACCCGCCGTCTTTCGTATGCGCCGCAATCGTGTTGTGCGCGGCTTTATGCCCTAAAAGGCGAAATAGTAGTGGTAACATGGGTAATTTTTCTCCCTCCACAATGCCATACGGTGTCAGAATGCGCCGGGTTTCAAGGTGTGACGTAATTCACACCCGCGCCTCGCATTCGCCTTGACACAGGCCGCCGCGCGTCCGAACGTATCCTGATGAGATTGCGCGCAGACGGTCGGGGATTGCGGAAATTCAGGGGGCGAGGGGAACGACCTGACGGGCCAAACTATCGCCGTCGCAGGTCAGAACGGTAATTGCGGGAACGCCGAGAGTGAGGAGGTACGCGCGGGCCTCGTCGAGACCGGCCCCGACCTGCGCGGGCGCGTGGCTGTCGTCGCCGAAGCAGAAGGGAATGCCCCGCGCGTGCGCTTTTGCAATGAGCCAGGGGGCGGGATACGGCTCGCCCAGGCCCTTGCGCCACCCGGCGGTATTGAGGTCGAGAATGGCGTCGTGGGCGCGCACGGCGTCCAGCGCCAGATCAGCCGCCGCGCGCGCCCGGTCGGTTTCCAGCAGAGCGGGGTCGAAACCCGCCGCGCGCACGTTTTTCTTGATCAGGTCGAAATGACCGACGACTTCGGGGCGCAGCGTGGCGACCATTTCCGCGACGGTCTCATAGTAGCGAACCGCCAGTTGTTCCACGCCGCCCAGCGCGTCCGCCGCGCGCCGATAATTTTCCGGCCTGCCGTCAATCTGAATTTCCTCGACGTAATGCACGGAGCCGACAAAATAGTCGAAAACGGACCGTCCGTCCGGCAGAGTCGCGTCGCGATAGGCCCGCATCTGGCGCGCATAGTCACGGGCGGGAACCACTTCCGCCTCGAAGCCGCGCAACACCATGAGCCGGTCGGCAAACTCCCCCGCGAGCGCGGAGACTTCGACCTGATAGCGAGCGAAATCGGCCTGCAATTTCGCCACGTCCCAGCCCCTCGCGCGCTCTTCAGAATAGAGGAAACGCGGTTCCAGACGCGGAGCGTGTTCCGTAACGCCAAAGACGGACATTCCCGCGTCAACCGCCGCTTCCAGCATCGCGCGCAGAGCGCCGGTCGCGTGGTCGCAGTAGTCGCCGCTATGCCCCCCGTGCAGCGAAACGCGCCAGGCTTCCCGCTCATTCGTTATCCCGCCCATCGTCGCCTCCCTCAACGTGAAATTTCCGCCCGACGCGCATACCCTCCTGCCGCCAGTCGCTTACAATTCAAGGTGCGACAGGCTTTAGGGCGAACTGCTCCGGCTGATGACGTAAATTTCGTCTTCAGGCCATACCACGCCGATAGTTGATCCGCCTTCCGCATCGTCATTGTACACCCTGTCAATGATTCCGAAGCCGTGAACGGTCAACTTTCCGCCAGCGCGCGTAATAAAAACCACCCTGTCATTCGGTCGAAAACCAGCTTTTCCCGCGTTGAGGACGATGGCAGCTCCGTTAATATTCAAGACAACCGCGACCTTCGGCTTGACGGTCTCGATAGACGAACGGAGCGGCTCGGGCAGGCCGTCTTTCAGCTTTCCTAATGCGTCCTGCTCATCGGCCAGTTGATTTTCCAGCCGTTCTATCCTGCGGCTCAGGATTTTGATCTGCGCGAGGCGGCGCTGGTCTTGCGGACTGATTGTCTGCTTGGAAACCTTGTCCGCCCGCCCGGATTGAAGCCGAAAAGACGCCCTGCGGTCTGCGGGCGTGGCATGGAGGGCCGGACAGCAGAGCAGGAACAAGCCGAGCAAGCCCGCGCGAAGTCGTCCGCTATGGCAGCGCAACGACCCCGCTTTGGCACGACACAGCGCAATGCAGGACTGGTTAAACATAGGGATTCCTTTCCGAATTCAGGTGAATGGGCAGACAATCACCCTCTGGCGATCCTACAACGATTTTCGTATTCGTAGGGGCGCTGCTTGCTGCGCCCTGCATTGTCATTACCACGCCCTTCCTCATAACCGGCGGGGAGGGCGCAGCAAGCAGCGCCCCAACGAACGGGCGCGCAGATATTCTATGAAGAAACAAGCAGGAAGCAGGCGACGATTATCTCGGTTTCTTTCACCTCGCGCCGTGCGCCAACAGCAAGCGGACAATGCTTTCGTGGTGCATCATTTCCGCCTGCTTCAGGCCGTCCTGCGGTCTGGCTCCTCGGCTGAGAAGCAGGCGCACCACTTCTTCATGGCCGTTATAACTCGCCCATTGTATCGCTTTCGTGCCTTGCCAGCCTATTGTGTTGACGTTTACCCCATCGTCCAGGCATTGGCGTACCGTAGCGATGTCGCCAAGTCCGGCTGCATTGACAAAATGAGTCCGCTGATGCCAGCGAGAATGTTTTTGGACTGCCAGGCCGCAAACGCCCAGCAGCGCGCTGACAACGAAAAGACGAACGACGCTTCGGGGAGTTGCCCACGCGCCTGCCGACGGTTGATAATTCATGGAACTCCTGTCACGCCCCATTGGTGGACGCGTTTTCTTCTTGCGGGGCGAGGCGGCGGCCAAACGCGGCGGGAAGCGAACGACGACCTCAGGAACCCTATCGCCGCTTGCTCCGTCTAGTCAGGCATAACTTGCGGACAGCGCCGACGCGCCGGAGAAAATAATCTCATGACAACCAACATAAACGATCCTTCGCATTCGCATTCACACAATCACGCGCAATCTCATTGTACCTGCGCGGCGACCGGAGCCGTGCATTACGCCGACTGCGGCTGCCACATCGCGCGGGAATTTCTCGCCGAGCCGACCGCCCGCTACAAGGCGTCTCGCCGCGATTTCCTGCGCCGCGCGGTCGCGGGCGGCGTCACGGTCGTGGCCCTGCCCCTGTTGAGCGAAGACGCGCAGGCCGACATCTTCCGGCCCAGCGTGGCGGAGCAGAAGCGAATGGGCGAGCAGGCCGCCGCGCAGGTGCTGCAAAAATACCGTGAAGTCAAAGACGACCGGGCGCGTAATTTCAGTAACATCGGAGCCAAACTCGTGGACGCCCTGCCCAGCAGCGACCGCAGCAAGTGGGATTATCGTTTCCACGTCATCGAAAGCAAAGAAATCAACGCCTTCGCGGTTCCGGGCGGCAATATGTTCATGTTCACGGGCCTGATGGATCGCGTAAAGTCGGATTCCGAACTCGCGGCGGTCACGGGCCACGAGATGACGCACGTTCGCAAGGAGCATTGGGCCAAAGCGGTGGCGGGGCAGCAGAAGCGGCAGTTAGGCTTGATGGCGATTTTAGGGCTGGCGCACGCGGGCGCGGGCTGGCAGCAACTGGCCGGAATTGGCGAGTCGCTGTACTCGCTGAAATTCTCGCGCAGCGAAGAGGACGAGGCCGACGCGGGCGGTCTGCAGGACATGGTGGCGGCGGGCTTCAACCCGAACGGAATGCTCGACCTGTTCCACACTCTGCAAACGTCGTCCGGCAGCCAGGGCGAGCCGCCGAGCTTCCTGAGCGACCATCCGCTGACGAAAGATCGTATCCGCCGCACGCAGGATCGCATCAATCGCCAGTATAGCAACGCGACCAACCGCTGAACGTTCGACTTTCCGCGCCGTTTTCCCGCTCATTTCAGGAAAGCGGCGTGGGGTTCGGGCTTTTTTGCGCTTCGCCCCGAATGTTTTTACGACGCCTGCCTTGACATAAGCTTGCTCCCGCGCTATTATATCCTCGCTCGATGCTGCGCCGGGCCGCTCGCCAACGCGGTTCCGCCGGGTTCTCTGCAATTCTCCCATCACGCCGCTCCGTCAGACAACTCTCCGGCGACACGACAACTTGCGTCACGTTCTGTCAGGCTTCCCGCATTGGAAGTTCGGCAGACTTTGCAGCCATTCGGCTCGATCCAGGGAGAAATTTGCCATGCGCGTCCGTTCACTTGCTCCTTCCCTTCTGCTGACCGCCCTCTTTTTGAATGCATCGCCCCCGGCGACAGCGCAGCTTGCCACGTTTCAGGACGAAACGCAGTTCCTCGCCGCCGCCAATGGGGTTACGGTCGAAAGTTTCGAGCAGTTGGCCGCCCGGACACGCAGTACAGACCCGGTGACGGTTGCGTCGTTTACGGTCACGCCCTCGCCGGGGCTGCTTGGCGTGCAGGACGGCGCGAACAGTCCTGAAGATGGTCATGGAGCCTTCGCGACCGACGGAACGAAATACCTTTTCACCTACCGAGAAAATCAGGCCGCCGGGACGCTGCGGTTCGACCTGAGCGCGCCCGCGACCGCGTTCGGCTTCGACTTCACCGATCTGGGCGAGACCGCAGGGCTATTTACCCTGACTACCAATGCAGGCGAATCGCTCACGCCCCAGACGGCGCTGGAGGCTCCTCCGCTCCGGGCAAACGGAAATCAGGCGTTTTTCGGCATCGTGCAGTCCACCCCGTTCACGCAGGTATTTCTCACCAGCACGGGCATTGACGACTCGTATGGCATTGACAAAGTGTCGGTTCATCCGACGCCTGCCCCCGCCTCGCTGCTGACCGGGCTGCTCGGCGCAGTTCCCGGCGCGACGCTGCTGCTGCGCCGCCGAAACGTGAAAGCGACGCCAAAGGCGCTCGGATAACTTCGGGTTATACTCAATGCGGAGGAGTGTCTTATGGAAGACGCGCTGCCTGGCTGCCGCAACCGAAGACGGAAGATGAGTATGAGAATGCGATTGAGCGGCGGCTGACGGAAAGGCGGCGGCTGAACCAGAAGGCGGAAGCGGATCAGGCGGAAAGCGCGCGTCTTGAAACAGAGACGCGCGCCATCGTTGCGGAAACGCAGGTCATCCAAGCGCGGACACACTCAAGACGGCCCGCCCTTGCAAAGAGTCGTCAG
>JBBRNU010000271.1:0-6495 GCA_038230115.1 Chthonomonadales bacterium
CCTTGCCCTCGAACTGCGCGCGGGCCGTCTTGACTTTCGCGGCGAACGGGCCTTTCGGGTCCACGATCTCCGGGGCCGGGTTGGGCATTTCCAGAATCAGGGTCTGCCCGGACTTGCCGCGCAGGGTTACGCGATAATCGCCGTCCGGCATCAACTGACACTGCGTCACGTCGGCCTCGACGGTATAGACGGTGGTTTCGACCGGGCGGGCGCGGCGATTTTGGTAGTTGGGATTACTGCCTGCGCGGGGCATCTCTTCGGGCCGATATAAAGTCAGCAGCCGCTCGACCGTGCTTTCTACGGGCGTCGGGTTGATCTTGTCGGCGTCCTGATCGGAAGCCGTTTTGACCGGCCAGCGGTCGCGCCCCGGTTTGGGGGCAGGTTTCGCGGGCGGCGGGGCCGCGTCCGGTTTGGCGGTTTCGGTTTTGGGCGCATCCGGCTTGGCGTCCTGCGCGGCGCTGCGAACCGGCCCGGCAAAAGCGAGCAGGCCCGCGCCGAGCGCGAGCGTCAAACGGCGCGTCACCACGTAGAATTTCAAGCGCATCGAATTTCTCCTCGATTGCTTCGGCTCTCTGGAGGGCCACCGACGAGGCGTGGCAGGATGGGTAAATTACGGATCGCGTCGCCCAAATCGTTCGGCGTCAGAAAATATGCTGCGCGACGCCGAACGAGTCGCAGATGAGCCGAATTTCCTGCGTGGTCAGCCCGTCGGCCAGACCATGATTGGTCAGGTTCAGGTATTCGTACCGCGCGCCGGTTTCGGCGTATTCGATGAGATCGCAGGCTTTTTTTATGGAAGCGTCCGAGCGCGCCATGACGCCGTGCTTGGCCCAGAGCGCGATGCGGTGGTCACGCAAGGAGCGCACGTTCGCGAACATCAATTCGGGCGAGCCGGGCAGCAAAAACGGCACGAACCCGATGCCTTCGGGAAGGTTTACGATGCTTTCCGGCTGCCAGCGCAGGCAGTGGCGGCTGAGATAATATGTGTCCTGATAGCGCGGGATGTGGCTGAGATAAACCAGGTGCAGCGGCTGGGCGTGAATCAGGGCGTGGAAATTGAGGCCATGATGGGCGATCTGGTCGCGATGCACGGCCAGATGCGAGTTGAATTCGGTCGTAGGCTTTTGAAACAGGCGGGCGGGCGAGGTGTACAGTTCCGCCGTCTTGCCGCCCGCCTCGACCCGGATAAACGCGAGGTTGCCTTCCGGGCGGGCCGAAATTTCGCGCAGACGGCGGCCCGATCCGGTGACGAGAAAAGCGTGTCCGGCCAACTCCGGGGCCACTGTCGGCAGTGAAAACGCCTCGCAAACCGGGAAGTGCGGCGTTGGGTCTACGTCCCAGCCCATGTAAACCGAAATATTTCCCGCCGCGCCTTCGCTGGCCCCGATCTCGGCGAGCCGCAGGCCGGTCTCGCCGATCAGTCCAATAATTTCGTCCAGGGTCGGGTAAGGGGGCGTCAGGGGCATGGTTGGCAGTCTCCCGCGTCGCCTGCGTTCTGCGGCAGGCCGCGTCCCGAGGGCGTTTCGTTAAATCTCGTAGTCCAGAGCCAGAACGTCGGCGCGGATCGGGTCAATCAGGGTCGTCACGACGCGCTGATGGGCCGGGTGCGGGCCATACGCCTCCAGGCTGGCCCGGTCGGTGAAGCGCACGACCAGGCCGTGCGTGTAGCCCTGCGCCCGGCTGGAAAAATCCGCGCCGCACGACAAATCCACAATGCCCTCGATCTGCCCGCGCAAGTCGCGCAGGCCGTCCACCGCCTGCTGAATCGCCTCCGCCGTCGCCGCTTCCGTCCACCGAAAAAGTACAACATGCTCTACCATTAGGTTTATTTTTCCTCTGCCCCCCCAATTTCTCCTGCGTTCTCATTTTACCCGATTTCGCCATAGGACTGGGATTTACGGGGTGTGAGGCGAAAACCCGGTCGTTCATCCCAGGGTTAAAACCTACATCGGATGACTCAGGCGCTTCCGGCGGAGCGGCGTGGGCAGGAGGCGCAAAAAGATGCGTTGCCCGACGGACGCGCTGGTTGCGGGCGTCTGCCGTATGGTCAGGGCCAGCGTATCGGGCAGGGACGCAGGCAAGAGGTTGTCGCTGTTTGCGCGCAAGCCTGCTTTCCATTATGGAAAAACGGCGCGGAAAAACCCTTGTTGAGAACTTTTGACAGTTGTAGGTTAAGAGTCTATCCCAATAGGGACGCTTCCCTATCTCGGAGTGGCGCCTGCTGAGATAGGCTCTAAACCCCGTGTCGTCCCTATAGTAGGGAGCAAACCCTGCGCCGCCACATTGCAACCGAGACTTCAGCCCCGTGTCAACAAGCCGCGCAAGTCACTTATTGAAAAGCGGACGGATGGATTCGTACAAGTCCGGCGGAACCGTTTTCAGCGTGCCGACGGCGGCGTCAATCGGGACGGTCACGATGTCCGTGCCACGAATCGCCACCATCTTGCCGAAATCCTTTTCAAAAACGCACTGCGCGGCCCGAATGCCCAGCCGCGACGCCAGCACGCGGTCAAAGGCGCTCGGCGGGCCGCCGCGCTGAATGTGGCCGGTTGCGGCGGAACGGGTCTCGATGCCGGTGCGCGTCTCGATTTCCTTTGCCACCCACTCGCCCACGTTCCGGTCTCCCAAAATGACGTGACCGAAAGCGTCCAGCTTCTTTTCGTCGTCGCGCACGTCCGGCAGCTCCACGCCTTCTGACGCGACCACGATGCCGTATTTTTTGCGGGCGTAGGCGGTTTGCAGGTGCGCGCACATCGACTCGACATTCATTGGGACTTCCGGCAGCAGAATCCAGTCGGCCCCGCCCGCGATCCCCGTGTTGAGCGCGACCCACCCGGCATGACGGCCCATCACTTCGAGAACGATGATCCGCATGTGCGAGCGGGCCGTGTCGCGCAAACGATCTACGGCCTCGACGTTGACCCCGACGCTGGTATCGAAGCCAAACGTGTAATCGGTCTCGCTCAGGTCGTTGTCCATCGTCTTGGGAATGCCGACGGTCGGGATGCCGTCGCGCCACAGTTTGCTGGCGACGCCCAGCGTGTCTTCGCCGCCTAAGGCCGTGATGCAGTCGAACCCGAATTTCTGGATGTTGTCCTTGACGGCCTGCAGCTGCGCCGGGTCTTTGTAGGGGTTGGTGCGCGAGGAACGCAGCGTCGTGCCGCCGCGATAAATCAGTTCTTCCACGTCCCCGACTGTGAGCGGCTGGTCGTCAACAATGCCCTGCACCAGCCCGCGCCAGCCCTCGCGAATGCCGTACACGTCGAAACCATAGTCGAGCGCTTTCAGGACAAAGCCGCGAATCGTCGGGTTCAACCCCGGACAATCCCCGCCGCCGGTCAAAATGCCGATCTTCATTGGTCGCGTCCTCCGTCTTGCCTGCGTTATGATTGCAATTCGGAGTCGAGTTTACCCCAAAATGCGGCGAACTCGTATTGTCTGGCAGGAACGCTCGACGTGGCAAATTACGCATTCACGCGCTGTACGCGCTCGCCAACGCCGATTTCGCCCGTGAGAACATTGGTAAGGCGGGGCAGGCGATGCAAGTCCGCGCGGCGCAGGAACGCTCCCAGCGGCGTTTCGCGCCAGGTTTGCCAGCATTCGGTTCGGAACTCGTACAGGTACACCAGGCCGCCGTCGCGCCGCTGATAGCCTTTCTTTACCAGAATCGGGCCGGGCGAAGTCGCCGTAATCAGGAGGGCGACTCCGGCAAGCGCGGGCGCGTAAACCGCCAGCGCGAACAGGGCGATCAGGCGCGATAACGTCGCCAGCCCGTCGGCAAGCAGACGGGGCGGGGCGGCAAGGCGGGCGGCGGCAGGCGTGTTCTCGTCCGAACCAGGCATAATGACAGGCTCCTGAAAAGGATTGGAATGGAATTCGCAAGGCGCTTAATCTTCGGGGATTAGGAGCTGAGAGAAGAGGGCAAACCGTCTGTTTCCTGTTTCAACTTTCAACGCGGTTCAAATACAATCGGGCTGTTTTCGTAGCGCCGATCCCGTAGGGGCGGGGCTTGCCCCGCCCTGTTTTTGCCCCGCCACAAAATTTTGCCGCGCTGCAAACCAACGTGGCGCGACAAAACGGAGAGCCGGGCGCGGTCAGCGCTGTTCTCTGCGCGCATTGATTTTTGAAGCGGCGCGGCTTCCAGCCAGAACCTCAAGAGGAATTTACGAACGAGGCGTTAAGCGCGTCGAATGGTGGCAATCGCCCAGCAGGCCATGCCCTCCGCGCGCCCGACGAACCCCATTTTTTCCGCCGTTGTCGCTTTCACGCTGAAACGGGTCGGCTCCAGTCCCAAACAATCCGCCATCGCGCGCTGCATGGCCTCGCGGTGCGGCATCAGTTTGGGGGCTTCGGCGACGACGGTGGCGTCTACGTTGACGACCTGCCAGCCCGCCTGCGCCAGCCGCGCGCCGACTTCGGCCAGCAGGCGCAGGCTCGCGATGTTTTTATAGGCCGGGTCGGTGTTGGGAAACAGAATGCCGATGTCGCCCAGCGAAGCCGCGCCCAGCAGCGCGTCGCAAACGGCATGAAGCAGAACGTCGGCGTCGGAATGGCCTTCCAATCCCCGGTCGTGCGGAATTTCCACGCCGCCCAGGAAGAGTTTGCGTCCGGCTTCGGGCGCGGCGAAGGCATGGACATCGTAGCCCAGCCCGGTGCGAATTTCGCCCGCGCGGATTTCCCCGGCGCGCGTTTCGTCTGTGCGTATTTTGCCCATCGCGGGGAATTGTCCTTCTACAAAATTTGAAATTGCGGCGTTGGAGGCGAGGCGGGCTTGCAGCAGCGTCGCGGCGCGGGACAGGTCGGCGGGGAGCGTGATTTTCAGGTTGTCGGCCTCGCCCGCGACGACGTGAACCGGCAGGCCGCTCGCTTCCAGCAGCGACGCCTCGTCGGTCGGCTCCGAATGGGCGAAGTCGAAATGGGCGTAGGCGGCGCGCAGGTCGCTCACGGTCGCGCCCTGCGGCGTCTGTACGCTCGCCAGGCCGGAAATCGTCTGTCCGTTGGAAATAATCGTGCGGGGAATGGTCGCGTGAACCAGGCCTGCCGCGTCCACGCGCTTGAGCGTATCGGCGAGGGGCAGGCCGGGAATGGCCGCCCTGCCGGGCGCTATGGCGGCGACGATGCGGGCGATCAAGTCGGCGCTGACGAGCGGGCGGGCCGCGTCATGAACCAGTACCAGGTCGGTTTCGGGCGGCAGGGCGTCCAGTCCATTGCGAACCGACAGGGCGCGCGTCGCGCCGCCCGCGACAACCGCCGCGATTTTGCCAAACGCGCGGGTCGCCTCGACCACGCGCTCACGTTCCTCGACGCTGCACACAACGACGATGGCGTCAATCGCCGCGTGCGCGTCGAAGGCCGCGACCGTCCATTCCAGCACGGAGCGGCCCAGCAGCGCGGCCCAGATTTTGTTTTCCGGGCTACCGAACCTTCTTGCCTGGCCCGCGGCGGGGATAATTGCCGCCGCTCGGAGCCTGCCCGTAGCCGCTTTCGGCGCGGGTGTGGGCTTCGCGGCCATAGTCAAACGCATCTCCCTCTTCCCCGTCGCGAACCCGCGCGAAGATCATCTTGCCCGCTACGGTTTGCAGCACGCTCGTCACAATCACGCCGAGCGTGTCGCCGATGTAGCGCCGCCCGTCCTCGACCACGATCATTGTGCCGTCGTCGAGATAACCGATGCCCTGATTGGCTTCTTTGCCCTCTTTTACGATATTGACCGTCATGACCTCGCCGGGCAGGACGACCGGCTTCACGGCGTTCGCCAGTTCGTTGACATTAAGAACCTGCACGCCCTGCAATGCGGCCACTTTGTTCAAGTTGTAATCGTTGGTGACAATCGCGCCTGCAAGCGCCTTCGCCAGTTTCACGAGCCGGGTGTCCACCTCGTCTTCCTGCGCCGACTTGTCCAGAACCTTGTCCCAACTGCGAACGATGAGCGGCAATTCCTTTTGCATGTTGTTCAGGATGTCGAGTCCGCGCCGCCCGCGCGCCCGCTTCAGGCTGTCGCCCGAATCAGCGATGTGCTGCAATTCTTCCAGAACAAAGCCCGGCACGTACAGCGGCCCCTCGATGAACCCGGCCCGGCACACATCGGCGATGCGCCCGTCAATGATGACGTTGGTGTCGAGGATTTTGCAGTTTTCCATCGGGTTGGATTCGACGGCTTCGGCGGGCGCGACCGGCCCGCCGCGCGCCAGGATCGCGACCAATTCGTTCTTCATGCTCATCATGCCGACGATGCTGAGGTAGAACAAACTCACACTAAGCAGAATAAAGAAGCCGATGCGAAAGACGGACGGCCCCCCGGCCTGTACGCCCACGCTGAACAGCAATTGGTAGACCGGCAGCATCAGAATCACGCCCAGCGTGACGCCTGCGCCGACCGCAATTTTATCGGTGGCCGACATCTGTTCTAATGCGCGTCCGGCCTGTACAATCGCCGCGCCGATCTTGGGGCCGACCCAGCCGCCCAGCAGCAGCCCGATCAGGCCCAGCGCGACG
>JBBRNU010000272.1:0-6492 GCA_038230115.1 Chthonomonadales bacterium
AACGAGCCGTTCCAGCGGCCAGGCGCGCAGAACCGTCAGCCGCCCGGTCAGCCGACGCCCGGCTCCGGCGGCAATCCAGACTGCCGCGATCAGCAGCGCGGCGGCTTTCACAATGGCTCCAATCGGGCGATCATACGCAAGTCTCTCGCTTGCTCGCCAGTGCGTTCGATTTCCACCACGCCCAGCGAATGCCCGAACGCGCCGGTCTGCACGATCAGGGTTGCGCCGTTTCGCTCGCCGTCCGGCAGCGTCTCGTGGGTGTGACCGCCGACGATCAAATCAATGCCCGGCACGGCTTCGGCGAGGGCGCGATCCTGCTTGATTCCGATGTGGGTGAGGGCGATAAGAAGGTCGGGGGCGAAGCATTCGCGCAGCGCGGGAACCAGCCGCCGCGCCGTCGCCAGGGGGTCATCGAAAACATACGCCGACACGCGCCGCGCCAGCATTCGCTCGGTAATCATCGGCACGGTCAGACCGAACGCTACAACGCGCCAGCCGCCGGTTTCCCACAGCGCGTAGGGGCGAACCGGCAGTTCGGTCGGCGCGCTCGCCAACTTTTTCTTTTTGGCCTGGCCCGGCGTAAATCCCGGCGAGGCGGTTTCGGCAAATGGCAGGGTTCCCGCCGCGCGCACGTTGCCGCACAGCACCGGAAAACCGGCCCGACTTAGTTTCGCCTCGAAACCGGCCCGGCTGAAATGAAATTCACGGTTGCCGACCGTCATGGCGTCGTAGCCGATTTGCGTCATCGTGTCGAGTATCGGCTCGCCCTCGGCCCGAAACGTGATGTTGCCGGAAGCGACCGCATCGCCCGCGTCCAGCAGCAATCCCGCCGCGCCGACCGCCTGCCGACGCGCCCGCAGCGACCCGGCCTGCGCGTCGCGCAAGTGGTTATGAAAATCGTTTGTATGCAGCAGAGTAAACACGGCGGGCAGGACAATCATTCCGATGCGCGGCGGTAAGGCGATGAAGATGGAACGCTGGCGGGACGGACGCGCAAAACAGACTTTTTCGGGCGCTCCGCCGCCAACTTGTAACGTCATTTTACCCAATAAACGCAGAAAAGACGGGGTTGCGTGGCCCCGTCTTTTCTGCAAACGCCGTTTTTCGTTGTCAAATCGTTTTGCGTCCAGCAAATGGAACGCTTATCAGAAGAAAGCCGCGTCGGGCGCGTGGGAAAGCGACGCGTCAGAAGCGGGCGTCATCCGGGCCGGTCACGCCGTTTTGCGGCGCTGCCGCCAGAACCACGTTCGTCCGGGCTTCTTCAGCGCCGGGGCGGATTTGCGCGCATGTTCCAGATTGAACGTCTGCGCGCTGTCAAGCAATTGCTGGATTTCGGCGTCCGTATATTTGTGCGCGGCGGGATCAGGATTCTCCCGCAGCGCGCCGTTCGCGCCCTTGATAAAAGG
Organism: Chthonomonadales bacterium; assembly: GCA_038230115.1. GTDB lineage: Bacteria > Armatimonadota > Chthonomonadetes > Chthonomonadales > Chthonomonadaceae > JBBRNU01. The sequence goes on from JBBRNU010000272.1 coordinate 1,407, forward strand.
CAAAGATTGTCCACATTGCCAGCAGGTTGCGCGGCAGGTAATGTTGCCCGCCGCGCAGTGCGGACAGGGCAAAGACTCTTTCGACTTCAGTTGCGGTGCGATCATCTTTCGCCTCCTGTTTACAGCGTCTTTGGTGAAGCTATATCCACAGACAGGGAGACGAGACCGATTGCTCGAATCTTTTTTGAGCCGTGATCCAAATGCGAGGAACGCGAATTTGAACTGCTTTGGAAGATCGCGCGCAAGGGTCTTGCCTTGTACTGCATCACGACAGGGCGGCAGGATGCGCCGCCGGAAGTTGGAAAAGCCCGCTTTCGGAACTTTCACGTCATTATAGCATCAGACGCCATTCTGAGTCAAATGTTCGCTTCTTACGGTGAAAATTTTTGGCTCAACGTCAGATTGACGTCATAAACGCGCCCCATAGTCCTGTCTTCCTGGAAAGCCCGCGTTTCGGAAAATGAGGTTTCGTCCGTTCGCAGACACGACGTAAGGCGGCGCAGCGGAGAAAAGCGAACTTGGTTACGCCCCCGAACGCCGCTCGCGCTGTATTCTCCACCGTCGCCAGGGGCGCTGCTTCGCCGCTTCCGCCGTCTGCTGGCTTTCTTCCTCGCGCGCCGCTTCCTGCAAGGCTTCGGCGTGCTGCCGCTTTTCCTGCGCGACGTTGAGCGTCACGGCCTGATCCAATAAACGCTCGATGTCGGCTCGGCTCGTGGTTTGCGCGTGCGCGGCGGGGTTGGCGCGCGGCTGACCATCCATGCCGAGAATATAGGGCAGCGCATACCCGCAGCGCCAGCAATTGGAGCGGAAGGTGACGTTATCCGTTTTGCAGTTGGGGCAGGGCGCGTAATGTTGTCCAGGAATCATTGCGGAGCGTCCTTCCCGGCGCGCGTTGCAAGCGCCGGGTCGTCAGGAAAACAGCAGTTGAGGACTACACTGCAAGCGACAAAAAAGAGGATTGACGTTTACAACTCGCGGCCCGTCCAGCGCTGCCGCGGTTCTGTCACCGAGAACAGATTTTGAGATAGATTACAGATCGTCCAGTGTGACAAGGCCATTTTCCCGAAATTGGACGAGCAGTTCGTGGTCTTCCAACAAAGCCGCGCCGAGTAAAGGACGCTTGCCGGTAGCCAAAAGGCGAACCTCCCGCTCTACCCCCTGCCAGCGCATAGTAACCGCATAGATTGGCAATTCCACTTCGGCGTCATTGGCGAGGTTGGCCGACTGGAGGCCAACATATGGCAACTGCCAGGCTAGCGCCCACTCCAAAGGCAGCGTTACCACACCCGTGAATCCCGTATCTACCACGAAGGAAATTTCCAAAAACGAGCCATTGGGCAGGCGCAACGTCACGGGCATTATCGCCTGTTGGCGCAAAACGTGTCCGCTCATCATGGCGTTGTGCGCTCTACCACCCCGCCAAAGGAATCCACGACATTGTAGCCAACACGAATGGCGTACAGGGAGGCGTTGGGGTGGCGAGCATGTAGGCGGCGTGGGGCGTCCAGGCCTAGATCATCGCCGATTTCATAATCCCCGGTCTGCGTGTCAATATAGACAATTTTGCCGATATTCGCTTCGGTTTCCACTTGAGCGCGAATGGCGCGGGCGTACCATGTTTTGCCCTGTTGCGCCACGTCGGGTTCGCTTGTCTGTATCTGCGCCATATTTCCTGCCTCCTTCGCAATTTTCGACGCCTTAATTGTACCACAGGCGTCAATTTGCAGGAAGGCCGGACGTTACCAACATACCGCCTCGAAAGGCGCGGACAGCCATGCTTTTGATTTGACGACGCCTGCCGGACTATTGTTCAGAGGGACGAAAACTATTTTTCCGCCCGCAAAATTCGGCCTTTCACAGTTGGCGTCATTGCCCGATGCCGCGTGTTGCGTCTCCCGGCGGCAGTCCATCGTGACGCAAGGCGTGTTGTTGGCGTCATTGCCCGATGCCGCGTGTTGCGTCTCCGTCGGCGCGCGGTTCGCGCAGCGAATTCAAGTAGCGCTGCAGACAGACTTCCCGCTCGCCGCGCGCGTCCAGCAGAGCCTCGCAAACCTCGCGGATCGCGCCCTGCCCGCCGCTCCGCTGCGTGACATAACGCGCCGCCGCCTTCACTTCTCCAGCCGCGTTTGCGACGGCGATGGGCGTTCCGGCGAGCGCCAGGGCGGGCAAATCGTTCCAATCGTCGCCGACATAAGCGACCGCCGCGCGCGACAGGCCGCGTTCCTCGATTATTTGCGCCAGCGCCGCGCCCTTGTCCCGCACGCCCTGCAAAACAAGCTCAACCCGCAATGCTTCGGCACGGCGCGCGACTATCGAACTGACCCGCCCGGTAATCCAGACGCCCTCCACGCCCATCAGCCGCATCAGGACAAGGCCCAATCCATCCGCCACATGAAACCGCTTCTGTTCCCGGCCCGCGTCGTCGAAAATAACCGCGCCGTCCGTCAGCACGCCGTCCACATCCATCGCCAGCAGGCGCGTTTCCCGCAGCCCCGTCCAGATTTCGGCTTGCGGCGCGTCGGTCTCATTCAAGGCGATAGGGAAATCGGCGCTCACGTTCGGCTGACGGCTTTTTTGGCGTGGTCGTTGACGAATTTTTCCAGTTCACGCGCGGCGGCTTCGTCCCGCAGCGGCCCGACCTCCCACTCGCTGACGTTGAGGGTCTGCCGAATGCGACCCGCCGTCGCCACCTTACCGTTCAAAATGAAAACCAGGCTCTCGTTGGCATGGTCGCGCGACCACTGGTAGAAGCGCGAGCGCCCCTCGGCATTCAGGCCCAAATGCACCATAAACGTTTTGCCCTGAAAGACCGAGCCGGGCCGTTCTTCCACCCAGGCATCCGTGAAGTGGTCGGAGTTGAGAACGACCGGGCAGGCCTGCATCAGGTTCTCGCCGGGAATCGTCAGGCCATGCTCGACTTCGCGCCCGCTGCCGCCACTGCCCTCGCCGCTGTCCGCCGCCGCCTCGCCTTCGCCCGCGCCGCCTTCCGGCGAATATTTGTTCAGCAGCGCGCCGAGCGTGGTTTGTTCCGTGACCGTCCGCCCCTGTATCAGGTCATGGGTTGTGATCGGCAGCGCGGGCGACACGTCGGCGCGCGGATTCGGCAGGCCCATGATGATTTTCACGCCCGCCCGCAGATACGGCTCCATCATCGCATAGCCGGTTTCGCCGTTGAGCGAAATCGCCTGCCGGATCGCCCCGCCCTTGCGCTCGCTGAATTCCGGGCCGTTTTTGCTGTCGAAAATCGTGCGCCAGCCATAGTCCGTCAGTTCGGCGCGCGAGGTTTTGTTGGCCTGCACGATCTTGAACATATTCCGCTCATAAGCGTCGCGCGCGTCGAGTGTGCCGACAATGGTCAGGCCGGTCGCGTCGGGCTGCAGCAGAGGCCATTTTTTTTGCAGCAGAAAGTGATCCTGCACGCGCCCGACGACAAACCAAATCGTCAGCAGCGACAGCAACAGCAAAAGCAGGCGCGAGGTTCCGCGCTCCCGCGTCCAGGCCATGCGTCGCGGAGCGCCGGACAAATCCTCGGTTCCCAATTCTTTCGGAAAAAGCGCCATGTCCGTTTCTCTTTCTTGCCGAATCGCTTCCTACTCGTTCGCGAATGAAGCACGCGCGGGCTGTTAGCCGGGGGTTTTTAACCTCCGGCAGGCGCCCCAATAGATTATGGCTCACAGATGACGAAGGTCAGGCGAGGATTTCGCGCAAGGCGGCCAGCAGCAGGGTCACGTTGCGCGGTGTCGCCGACGCGCCCATCGTGCCGATGCGCCAGATTTTGCCCTTGAGCGCGCCCAGACCGCCGCCGATTTCCAGCCCGTATTCCAGCAGCAGGCGCTTGCGAACCGCCACTTCATCGGTCACGCTCGCGGGAATGTGAACGGAATTCAGAGTCGGCAGTCGAAACCCTTCCTGGGCGAACGGACGAATGCCCAGTTCCGCCAACCCCGTCATCAGTTGCGCGCTGACGTCGCAATGCCGCGCGAACCGCGCTTCCAGACCCTCATCCATCGTTTCCGCCAGGGCTTCGCGCAGGGCGAACAGCAGGTTGACCGGAACCGTGTGATGATAGGCGTGCGGGTCGTCGTAATAGGCGCGCAGCAGGTTCCAATCGTAATACCAGTTGGGGATCGGCGATTTGCGATTTGCGAGCGTTTCGAGGGCGCGCGGCGATACGGAAATCGGCGACAATCCGGGCGGCGCTCCCATGCATTTCTGCGTGCCGGAATAGCAGGCGTCCGCGCCGACCTTATCCAGCTCTACGGGAATGCCGCCCAGCGACGTTACCGCGTCCACGAGAAAAAGCGCGTCGGCTTCGCGCGCCAGGGCCGCAATCGGTTCCAGGGGCTGCCGCACGCCCGTAGACGTTTCAGCGTGAACGCACCCGACCAGTTTCACCCTGCCCGCCGACTTGATCGCCGCCGCCAGCGCGTCCGGCTCCAGAATGCGCCCCCACTCCGCGTCCACCTGCGTGACGTTGGCTCCCAGTCGGCGCGCGATTTCTACCATGCGCCCGCCAAAAAAGCCGCACACGCCGATAACCACGTTGTCGCCGCATTCGATCAGGTTAGCGAGGCACGCTTCCATGCCCGCCATGCCGGTTCCGGTCAGGGGAAGGGTAAATTCGTTGGACGTGCCGAAGACGGTTCGCAGGTCGGCGCGCAGGCCGTCGAGCAGCGTGAACAGTTCCGGGTCGAGGTAGCCAATCGGAGCGCGCCCCAGCGCTTCCAGCACACGGGGCGTGACGCTGCTGGGGCCGGGGCCAAGCAGAACGCGGGGGGACGGCAATGCGGTCGCCATAAAAAAGCCTCCAAAAACGCGCGAAGCGTGGTTCATTCTACCAACGCATGGGCCGGATTGTCAACAACTTCAAAACGTGCTGGCGTGTGCGCGGCATAATGTGTTGAGTCAGGAGTGCGGGGCTATAAAAGCCCCGGCACGGAGGCGAACAAGTTCGCCAAACGTCCTCGCGGACGCAACAGCTAGAAGGATAGAATCCGTGGGGTCACGGTTATAACGAGTGTAGTAAGCCAGCGCGTCATGGTTAGATATTCCGCAGACGCAAGATTTTAAAGCGTTGAGGGTTTTC
>JBBRNU010000273.1:0-6491 GCA_038230115.1 Chthonomonadales bacterium
CTCCCCGCGCCTTGATGTGTTGCAACCTGACTTGCTAACCCCGTGGAGGAGCAAGTTGAAGCCTCGAGACGCATTTGCGCCATCTATCAAATCCATCAACAGGTCATGTACCGCTTCGCCTGAATTGGTCGGGCAGACTGCCACCGTCTCAATTGACGTCTGGTCTAACGCGGTTTCAATATCGGAGTAAGCGTTCATCGTAATCGTGAAGTCGCAAGGCCGCCCGTCAGCAAACGCAAAGCCGGTGTCTCCATCGAAATATACGGCTATCCCAAACGTCGCGAATACAGTGGCTTCTCTGATTAAGGAAACGTAAGACGCTTCTCGTCTCCTCAGACGCTCCAGCGTGCCAGTTCTTCGCCTTTTTCCATTCCTGCTTATGAACGCCCCCCGGACTATCTATCGCGTCGAAAACGGAATGGAAGCTCCGTTCGACCCCGACCTCGAATAGAATGCTTGCCAGCGCTTCGGCGGCGACAATTCTTTCCATTCCGCTTCACTCCTAAATGGGAAGGTCAGTCTTCCGACGACCCGTTTTTGGCGCGACCCCGTCCTTCTAACAGAAACACAACCAGATGTACGATTGCCTACGCGCCTGTAAAACCCAATAGGCCGCCTGCGACCCCGCTTTGCCAGCCATAGATTTTGCCAGTGAAGCGTCCTGAAACAACTCCGCAGATTAGATAAAGACCCGACCAAAGCAGGTCAAAACAAGTCAGCATTCTGGCGCGCTCTGGAGGAACTTCCTCGTCTTGAGACTGCATAAAACTGCGTTACCTTGTCTGACAGGTTCTACTCTTGAAACGTTTCGCGCGGCTTGTCTCCCGCGCAGGCCATGTCAATCAGCATGTTGATGATTTGCCGCATCTCTTCATGGGCGATGATCCCTCTGTGCAGGCGCGGCGTTCGTGACCGGGAGAGCAAAAGGCGCAGGGATTTGTACTGCGGATAGCGCGTGAAAAAATCTGCCCGAAAACAACTTTGCTGCAATTGCCGCAACTCGTCACATGATTTTTTCAGCCACCAACCGCTTGGCGGCCAAACAAACCCTGCAATGTCGGACCAATAAAGAGCGAGGTCAGGAACCAGATAGCGATACCGCTTGCTCCGATGGCTCGCGCTCCTGCGAATTTTCCGACAGTCGGAATAGGGAAAAGGCTCCAGTGTTTCGGGATACAATTGCGCCAGGCGGATGAAAAGCCTCGTTTTTGTTCGCTCCGGGTCGCCGATAGGTTCATCTTCTTGCATAAAATTCAGGAGGGGAAGGTTAAATATACGCTCCTGCGACGTTCAGGCCTGCCTTTGCGCGGATTTGCGCCTTTTTGCGGCGAAAGCGTCTTCAGGGGTGTCGAAAATCTCTCCTAATGAAAGGTCGCAATATCTGATGTTGTAGTCCGGCGGCAGTTCCAGACGCAGTTGCAGCCACAGTTTGATCCCTTCTTCCAAGAACCATTCTTCTTCTTCTTTGCTGGCAAAGTCGGAATTCATGGGGTCGTCCATATTAAGACCGCTCGTATATACATCGGCCCACTTATCCAAGCGCGCCAACAATTCGGGACTGAGCGGCAACCTTGCAGGGTCTATGTTGCCAGGCAATGCCGGGTCGTCAGACCACAAAGGTCAGCATTGTTCTTCCGCCATAAGCTTGATCTTTTTATGAAAGCGTGTTCCTCTATACGTGACGAGTCGTGACGAGTTTTGATAGCGGGCTTCATTCTTTGTCCATAGCTCGCTTTTCCCACATGCTTCCCAGCAGATAAATCACATCCGCCGGGACAACAATCCACTTCCCCCAGGAATAAAGCAGGAGAGGATGGACGCAGAGGAGCAGTATCGGCCAGAACGGTTCGATACTGAACGTTTCGTCGGCAGTGTGCGCTAAACGCAATCCCAGTATGTAAACGCACAGTCCCAGGGTCGCCAACCCAATTATGAATAGAGCCGTCATTTTTGGACTCCAATACTATTCAAGGCGTTTATGTAACTTTGAAAGCGCCAGCGCCGCGCTTTAAAGGGTTTCCACTTGGCGCAAGCGTTTCTCTAAATTCCGCTGCGTTGATTCCGCATCGAGGTTGAACCATTGGGAGCCGTCCGCAATCCATTTTTGACGATAGGTCGCTATGTTCTTTGGACTGTCGTGGCCGAACTCCCAGCCGCAACGCGCGCAAATCTCGAACGTCCCTCATTGCTCAGGCTGCGGGCCGGGGTCTTCTTTCAAACGGGCATAACCGCAAATCGGGCAAACATACATTTCAGCCTCGCTCGCAAAAATCACGTCTCTGCAAAAGCGACAGACTCACACGCCCGCTTTGGGTTCCAATCGCTTGACCGAGCAATAGTTGAGATTGTGTTTTTGTAAAACCTGCAAACATCGTTCCGATACTACCAGATCAGCGGCATTGCTGAGACAGATGTCGTCGCCAGACCAGTCGCTGAACCATTTATTTGGGTGCAGATTGATTCTGCCTGTGACGAGCAAACGCTCAAATTCCGGGAGCGGCGCGACAGGAGAAGCATTCTCGAAATCCTCTGAAAGTGACACTTCCACGTAATCAAAATGGAAGCCGGTCAGATCGGACTTTCGCAAACTGTCAGCAAGCGAAAAGGTCACGATAAAACAGGGTGTGGTTTCAAGAATAGCATCGCCCAGCCAGCCCTCGAACCTATATTCCAAATACGTTACATTCGGAAAGGACGCCGTACCCGCAGCAAGTTCAGCGCGGTTTGAAACGACGGTATGCGGCCCCCAACCTCCGGCCACTTCCGGGCCTAACAAAAATAATTTACTCATCAGTGTCGAGCGAACCTTTCCTTGGCAACATCGGTTCTTTCGCTTCCGCATTCGTTATGAGCGCAAAGCCGACCTGTATGGGCCATTCCGCGTTGGGCCCTTTGGCGCATCTGTTGCAGTTCTTCGGCAAAGACCATGAGCGTCACGTGATTTCTATGCCAAATACGACGCCGTCTTCATCTAAATCAAGCACGATTATGGAACCGTTATTCAGTTGGTAAACCGCACTGTCACTGCTTTTTTTAGGTTTGTCCTGAAAATCTATATACAAGGCGTGATCAGGGGCGAGGTCGTCATCTATAAGTTTGACGTACTTTGTCAAAAGAGCCGTCAGCGCATCGAATTTGATTGTCATGGCAGAGGTATTAGTCTCTCGGATGAAGATTGCCACCGCGAGTTACGATAGCGCTCTTACCTGTCACTGTTCGTTCGTGTGGTTGCAGGCGATTTGCTCGGCGCGTTGAAGGACTTCCAATAATTCCTTCAGGGGAAGGTTCCAACCCTCATGGGATTGGCAGGGATAAATGATCAGGCGCGGCTGACCGCCACCTACCCTAATCTCTCCCAACATCTCATCGCCAGCCCACAACTCGGTTGCCAATTCGTCTGTATCTACGGAACTGGCGACAGTCACCGTCAACTTCTGGTTTATCGTTTTCGGAAGTTTCCTTCGGTTCATCATGGAACGCCCCTTCGGAACAGGCTTTACTTTCACTCCATTTTTCAACCCGATTCGAGGCGAAACCGTCCTTGTCAAAAACGTCCAAGGTTTTTCAATAACTCTCGATAAGGTTACGCTAGGGCGTTCGCTGCGGCGGGTATTCCCGTTAAATGCAGCAGAATGCCCATGATCTTGGGCAGACGGTCAATGTGATAGCTGCGCGAATCGATCCGCACCGTCGCGCCTTCCAACTCCATAAATCGCCATAACTCCCCGATTGTCACCACGCCATACGTGTGCGCCATTGCCGAGCCTTCCCGCTCATTGAAGCGCTGCGCCGCGAGCATCTCCGCCGCGCACTGCGCGTAGCCCCGCTTCATATCCTCGTTCTTGGCCTCGACCAGCATCAGGACGGGAGCCTTCACGAACAGTTGTTCGGGCGAGCGGGTAATGATGTAATCGCAGACGCCCGCCAGTCCCTGCGCCTCGTCTATCGTAAACTCCACGCCAGAAAGCACGCCGATTTTGCGGTCATGCAGCAGCCAGAGTTCCAGTAGAACCGGCGCAATGATAAATTCGGATCGCGCCTTTTCCGTCGAAGTGGCGAGCGCGAGCGGAAGCATGGCGTTGAGATGCGCCACAAACTCCGGGCGCAAAACGGCATCCGGCACGTCCGCAAAAAGATCAGCGGTCTCGTCCAGAGTCAGGCCAAACTGTCGGGTCAAAACCGGCAGCGTAAATTCGGAGTAGGCCATCGCGACGCCCGCCTTTCTTAAACAAAGTCGAGGATAAAAGAATATTTTCAGGCAGACTTGGCGTAGGCTTCGTCGAGGAGTTCGACGGGGTGGCAGAGGCGAACCTGCAAACCGGCCTCCTGCGCGCCCTGCTGAATCCAGGCCAGACAGCCCGGATTGCCGGTCGCGATGACGCTGGCTCCGGTCGCTTTGAGGTTGGCGATTTTGCGGTCGAGGAGTTTGCGGGCCATTTCGGGCTGCGTAATATTGTAGACGCCCGCGCTGCCGCAGCACGTATCCGACTCGTCCATCTCCACCAGATTCAGGCCGGGTATTTGCTGAAGCAGCTGACGGGGCTGCAAGCGGATTTTCTGGCCGTGCGCGAGATGGCAGGCGTCGTGATAGGAAACCGTTGCGTCGAGCCGACCGGCGGGCGCGACCAGGCCGATGTGCGCCAGCCACTCGCTCACGTCGCGGATTTTGGCGGCGAGCGCGCGGGCTTTGTCGGCATAGGCGGGTTCGTCGGCTAGCAGGTCGCCGTACTCGCGCAGCGTGGAGCCGCAGCCCGCCGAGTTGATGACAATCGCGTCCAGCTCGTCCAGATACGGCGCGAACGCATCCACAAAGGCCCGCATCCGGGCGCGCGACTCGTCGTGGAAGCCCGTGTGCAGATGCAGCGCGCCGCAGCACCCGGCGGCTTTTGGGGCCACTACCTCGCACCCGTTGGCCTGCAGAACGCGCATTGTCGCCGCATTCACGCCGCCAAACAGGACGCGCATCACGCAGCCCGCGAGAACCCCGACCGTGTGCCGCCGCGCGCCGGTCGCCGGACTGCGCTCCGGCAGCGAATGCACGCGAACCTCGCCCGACACGGTCGGCAGCGAAACCGCCGCATCCGCCGAACCCGACAACAGCTTGGCTGCAAATCCCGGCATCTTGCCCCTCGTCAATTTGCCGAACAGTCCGGCGGCCTTGAGCGACGCCGCAAGCAGGCCGGGGTTGGTCAGCGAGTTCAGCAATTGCAGGCGGGCGAACGATTGGGGGGCAGGCCGCAGGTGGTTTTGCTCGATGTGGGCGCGGGCCATTTCCAGGATCGAGCCGTACTCGACGCCGGACGGACAGGCGGTTTCGCAGGCGCGGCAGCCCAGACAGGTATCCAGCGCCTCCACCACGTCACTGCCGAACGGAATGACGTTTTCGCGCCACGAGCGCACGAGATAAATGCGCCCGCGCGGGCCTTTCGTCTCCTGCCCGGTCAGGCGAAACGTGGGGCAGGCGTCCAGACAGAAGCCGCACCGAATGCACTTGCTGGTTTTGGCGTCGAGCGCCTGCGCGTCGTGGTCGTTCATCGTGGTCATGCCGTTATTGTACCAGACGGCCCGCGCACCCGTCCAACACGCTCTTGCCTAAAGAGTTACTTTGCCGAAGCGTCGGCGTCCGGTTCCTCGTAGAATTGGAGGCTGGCGGAGTTGATGCAGTAACGCTGGCCGGTCGGTTTGGGGCCGTCGTTGAAGACGTGGCCGAGATGTCCGCCGCAATTGCTGCACACGACCTCGACGCGCTGCATTCCGTGCGAGGAATCGTCGTGCAGCCGCACTTTGCCGCTGTCCATCGCGTCGTAAAAACTGGGCCAGCCGCAGCCGGAGTCGAACTTGGTGGACGAGGTGAAAAGTTCCTGCCCGCAGGCGGCGCAGGCGTAAACGCCGTTGTCCTTGAGGTTCCAGTACTTGCCGGTGAAGGGCCGCTCGGTTCCCTTTTCGCGCAGGACGTGGTACTGCTCCGGGGTTAGTTTTTCGCGCCAATCGGCTTCGGTCGTTTGGGTCGGGTTGGTATCGCGCATGGCGGGTTTTCCTTTCGCGTGAAATCACGACAAATCTTCTTACCCCTAGCCAGACGCAGCGCGCCGCCCCGTTAGTTCCCGTTTTCCGGTTTCGCCCGCCTCTGCTGCATTTGCCGCGCAACCGCCTGCGCCTGCGGATCGTCGCTGCCTGCCAGTCTGGACGCGACCCGCTCTTGGTTCTCCTCGTTCTGGTTCTGGCTCAGCTTGAATTTCCCTTCCAGTCGGGCAATCACGATTTCCAGCCCGACGACGCCGCGCATCTTGTCCCGCAGGTAGTCTTCTGACAGCGCGAGCGGCGAGTCGGGCGCTTCGTATTGCGCGACGCTGGCGCGCAGCGTGGCGAGCAGCGCGTCGTCATCCAGGCGGCGCGGAACGCCGTAAGCGTGAACAATGGCGTAGTTCCAGGTCGGGACATTGGGCAGGCTGGCGTACCACGTCGGCGAGACGTAAGCGTGCGGCCCCTGA
>JBBRNU010000274.1:0-6477 GCA_038230115.1 Chthonomonadales bacterium
ACGACGCCATTCTGTTCAACACATACAATCCGGCGATTTTGCATTCGGGCCTGCTGGCGAAAAGTCGCGCCCTTTTGATGTTCGATGTCACACCCTGTCAGTACGACCAAATGGTACACTGGTATGGGTACGGGCATCAGGCCGACCGACCGGGACGACTGGCGAATTGGAAGCAGGGGCGCGTGCGTGCGGCGTTTCAGGCTGCCGAGGGGCTTTTCGCGTGGTCGCGCTGGGCGGCGCAATCGGCGATTGAGGATTACGGGGCCGACCCGAACCGCGTCCACATTCTCCCTTCGGGCGTGGATACGGAATTGTGGCGGCCCGCTGACCGCAAACCTGACGACGGCGTGACGCGCCTGCTGTTCACCGGCGGCAACTTCACGCGCAAAGGCGGCGACCTGCTGCTGCGCTGGGCGAAGGAAACCGCGCGGCGCGATTGGGAACTGCATCTGGTCACGATTGACCCGGTTGCCGACCTGCCGTCTGGCGTCGTCGTGCATCACGGTCTGGGCAGCAACAGCCCGGAACTGATCGCCCTCGCGCAAAGGTGCGACCTGTTCGTTCTGCCGACGCGAGCCGACTGCTTTTCTATCGCCTCTCTGGAAGCGATGGCGGTCGGGCTTCCGGTTGTCGTGACGGACATCGGCGGCATCGGCGACATTGTAGTCGAGGGCGAAACCGGCTTTCTGCTGGCTCCCGACGATTACGCGGGTTTGCGCGACCGGCTGGAAGCCCTGCTTGACCGCCCCGACCTGCGCGCCGAAATGGGGCGTCAGGGCCGCGAGCGGGTCTGCCAACATTTCGAGTCGCGGGAACTGGTAGCGCGCGGGCTGGCGCGCATGACCGGCGCGAACGTAAGTTAGAATGAGAAGTTGGGGGCGATTATGGCTAACGTGGGATTTGTTATGGAGCAGGCGCTCGGCCACGTCACGCACCATCAAAATCTGGCCCGGTGGGTGGACGACGATCAGGCCATCCGTCCAACCTGGATTCCCATCGAGCCGGAGCGCGCCGACGTGTGGGAACGCCTGCCCATTATACGCGGCAACTGGTCGCTCAAGGCCAGCCTGCGCGCCCGCGACGGCCTGAGCGACGCCCTGCGGAAGCGCCAACTCGACGCCCTGTTTCTGCACACGCAGACCGTCGCCCTGTTCGCGGTTCCGTTCATGCAGCGCATTCCCAGCGTCATTTCGCTTGACGCCACGCCCTTGAATTATGATGCGGTCGGAGCCGAATACGGGCATCAGGCGGGTAACGTCTCGTGGCTGGAACGCCGTAAATACCAATGGAACCGGCGCACGTTCGAGGTGGCCCATACCCTCGTGACGTGGTGTCAATGGGCCAAAGACTCGCTCGTGGCGGATTACGGCATCGCCCCGGACAAAATTCAGGTGATTCCGCCCGGCGTGGATTTGGCCCGATGGGATTTTCAGGACGAGCGGGTAGACCGTACGGCCCGCGCGTCCGGGCCGTTGCGCCTGCTCTTCGTCGGCGGCGATTTCCCCCGTAAGGGCGGCGAATACGTGCTGGAAGCGTTCCAAAGCGGGCTGGCGCTCGACTGCGAACTGGACATCGTTACCAAAAATGAAGAAATCGCCGCGCGTCTGGCCGATAATAAAAATGTGCGCGTGCATTGCGGGCTGACCGCCAACAGCGCGCCCCTGCGCGCCCTGTTCGCACAGGCCGACGTTTTCGTGTTTCCCACGCTCGGCGACTGCCTGCCGATTGCCGTGATGGAGGCGATGGCGGCGGGCCTGCCCGTTGTGACGACCGACGTGGGCGCGCTGCGCGAGGAGGTCGAGGACGGCGTGAACGGCCTGATTATCCCGCCCCGCGACCCGCGCGCGATTGTGGAAGCCGTGCAAACGCTGCTGCACGACGAGGCGCGGCGGCAGGCGATGGGCGCGACCGGGCGACGCTTGGCCGAAGCGAAGTTCGATGCCTGCACGAATTATAACAAAATTTTGACCCTGCTCAAGCAGATCGCCTGAAATCGCCGGAACCGGGCATCCCGAATCACAGTGGTTGAAAGCGTGACGTCCGAACGCGAAGAAATTCATTTCGTCGCGTTCCATCGCATGGAGCGGCAACTATTCCGTCGGCTCCTGCAAACTTTCGACAATACATAGGTTTCCAATCCAGTACGCAGACGAAATTTCAGCCCGTGACGAGCGCAAACCGACAACCGAAAACGCTGATGCTCATTCCGAGCGTCGCCAAAAAAGAGGCCCGGCAGGGCGCGCAAAACGACGCCCATCCGATGATGGACTACGACGCGCTCCAGGCCCGGCTGAACGCCGACATCGCCGATTACGCCACGCTGGAAGCGGCGGGCAGCCCGGCCCTGGTTCGGCTTGCGCGCCGCGCCGGTCGCGACGCCGCCCTCGCCGCTTATGGCTACGCCCGGCGCAGCGACTATGACGTGATTTTTTCTAACGGCGAAAACGTCAGCCTGCCCTTATCGCTCCTGCTCAAGCGGCATCGCGTTCGCCCGCGCCACGTCCTGATCGGGCATCATCTGTCGCCGCCCAAAAAACGGCTGCTGTTCCGCGCGCTGCACCCGCAAATGGACGCGATTTTTGTTTATGCCGCCACGCAGCGCGATTATGCGCGGCAGGAATTGAACATTCCCGACGCGAAACTGCACCTGATCCCGTTCCACGCCGACCATCGGTTCTATCGTCCCCTGCCCGCCGCCTCTGACGCCCTGCCCAACCAGATTTGCAGCGCGGGCCTGGAATGGCGCGATTATCCGACCTTGATCGAGGCCGTGCGCGGGCTGGACGTGGAAGTGCGGCTCGGCGCGTCCAGTCCCTGGAGCAAGCATCGCAACGAGACTGAAAACCGTACGCTGCCGCCCAACGTGAGCGCGCGGCGTTACGAATACAACGAGCTGCGCCAACTCTACGCCGACTCGCAGTTCGTCGTCGTGCCGCTGTACGAAAACGACTTTCAGGCCGGGATCACGACGATTTTGGAGGGCATGGCGATGGGAAAGGCCGTGATCGCCACGCGCACGACCGGCCAGACCGACACGATCCGCGACGGCGAGAACGGCCTGTACACGCCGCCTGGCGACGCCGACGCCCTCCGCCGCGCAATTACGCATTTGCTGGAAAACCCGCAGGAAGCCGCCCGATTGGGCGCGCAGGCGCGGCGCGACATCGAAGCGGGGCTATCGCTCGATCAATGGGTCGCGCGCATCGGCGGGGTCATTGATTCGCTGCACGCCCAAACGCGCGTGCGCGTCGTGGCCTGAACAAACCAAATCCTTCTTCAGACCGCCGCCATTTTTTCGAGCGGCTGCGGCCACACGGCTGCAATCACGGCTGCAACGTCGAGCCGCGCTAAAGGGAGTTATCGAGTTATGCGTTTCGCAAAAGTGCTTTTGATTTTGCTGGTGGTGTTTTCCATCGGGCTGAACGTCATCTTGTACGCCAAAGTGAAAAATCGTCACCCGCTTTTCACTATCAACGGCGATGGTCTTACCAAAAAAGACATGGACGACTATCTGGAGCAGCAGGCCGGGCCGAAGGTCAAGGCTGTGATGGCTCAGAGAATTTTGGTGGATCAGGAAGCCAAAAAACAGGGCGTCACGCCGTCTGAAAAAGACATTGACGAAGAGTTCGAGAAGCAGAAAGAACTGAACTGGCAATTCGCGCAGAGCATCAATTCCAACCCGTGGCTGGCGGGCGAAGCGCGCAAGCAGATTGGGATGGAATTGGCGGTGCGGAAGATTCGCACCAAGGGCGTCGCGGTCAGCGACGACGAGATCAAAGAAGAGTACAACTCGAACGCGGCTCTTTACGACACGCCCAACAAGGCGCGCACCGAGCTTGCCATTATCCTCGACGCCTCGCACGTAGATGACGTGAGACAACTGCTGGAAAAGCCGGTCAGTCCCGCCGTGATCATGCAGCAGTTCCCGGCGCGCTTGACGGCGGAAGGGCAGAGCGGCGTTTACTTCATCGGCAATGACAACAAAGTGACGTTTACGCAGCCCTTCGGCAACGCGAGCGCCAATGCGGGCATCTTCGGCCTGAAACCCAACGCCGTCAAAGTCCTGCCGCCGCAAGAGTTCGCCCGTCAGGGGGCGAAGGCGCTTGTCGTGCGAATGCTGGAAATCGTTCCGGGCAAAAAGGCCGATCTGAACGACCCGAAAATCAAAGAAAAAATCACGACCGCCATCGCCCTGCGCCGCAGCAAACCCTGGCAGGAATATCTCTCGACGCTGTGGGCCAACACCAAGTTCGAAAGCGAAGACCCCGCCGACAAGCGCCTCGTGGAAAACCTGTTGTTCCCGGAGCGGGCGCGGGCCGGAACGCATTAGTTTTCACAGTCGCGGCAGGTCTCTGGGAACGGGAAACAGCATGACATTTATTAAAAACAGGCTGCCGAAGATTTGGTTCGCGCTGCCTTTCGTCGCCGCCCTCGCGCTCATCGGCCTGCTGTACTGGGGGACTTTCTCCTGGTGGTGGGTTGAGTGGACGATGCCGGGCAGCTTCTACGCGCATTCCGTTTTCGTTCCCTTCTTCGTCGCCGTCATGGTCTATCGCAACCGCGAGCGGCTGGCTGCGGCGCGCTGGCAGCCCTCGTGGTTCGGCCTGCCGCTGGTGGCGCTGGCGATGGTCGTTCTCCTGGTAGCGCAGCGCTCCGGCGTGACCGTGATTCAATCGCTCTCGTTCGTGCTGCTGCTGTTCGGCTCCGCGCTCCTGCTGCTCGGCGTCGCGCGCAGCCGCATTTTGCTGTTTCCGCTGCTGTTCGTGATGATGATGATGCCGCTGGTTCCCGATCAGCTCATCAACGGCATCGCCTTCCCCATTCAAATCACGTCCGCCAAAATCGCCACCTCGCTTCTCAATCTGATCACGTTGCATTCGGTGCGCGAAGGCACGATGATCCAGATGGAGAATTACAAGATGGCGGTCGAGCTGCCGTGCAGCGGGTTCAAGACCCTGGTTTCGCTGCTGACGTTTTCCGCCGCATTCGCTTATCTCGTCGAGGGCGCGTTGTGGAAACGCTGGCTGCTGTTCCTCATGACCGCGCCGCTCAGCTTGTTCATCAACGCGATGCGAATTACGTTCATCGGCATCGTGGGCGAACTCGTCAGCGCCAGAGCCGCCGCCACGTTCCACGATTGGAGCGGCTTTATTTCGCTGATCATCGCGTTTCTGTTTTTGTTCAACTTCGCCCGCCTGATTCGCTGCGAGCGTTTCCTGGGCATTCCGCTCAACGAAGAGGAAGAAAAACGCGACCAGGAAGCGGCGAAAGCGCCGCCCGCCGAGGCAGCGCCCGCCGCGCCCGCCTGGTGGCAGCCGATTCTGGCCTGGCGCCCCGATGGCGGCAAGATGCGCCGCGTGACGCCTTACATTCTGGCGATCAACGCCGTCCTGCTCGCCACGCTCGCGGTGCAAAGCATCGCGCTCAAACCCGTGAAGCCCCTGCCGCCCATCGCGACCGTTCAGGTTCCCAGAGAATTCGCCGTTGACGGCGTGACGTGGAAGGTCAACGCGCGCGACCCGCTGCTCGACCGCCTGCCCAAGTCCATCCAGGAAGTTCTGAACCCGACGCGCGTCATCAATCGCGATTATAACGGCAGCGACGGCGGCATGATTCAGGTCTTTATTACCGCCGGCAACGGGCGCAAGGTCTTTCACGACCCGCATACCTGCTCGCTGGGCAGCGACGCGATTTTGCAGGACATCGGCGTGATCCCGATTGCCACGTCAAAGGGCGTCGTGAGCGTGCAGGAGAGCCATTACAAGCGAACCGGCAGCAACGACGAGTACGAGGTAATGTTCTGCTACGTCGTGGAGGGCAAAGTGGTGCAAAGCACGACCGGCGTCCGCAACAGCATGATCATGCAGACCCTGCTCGGCGATTCGGGCAAGCCGTCGTACTTCTTCCGCATCACGCAGCGGGTGGCCGGAACGTCGGAAGCGCGCCGTCAGCAGATGACGCAGTTCATCCAGGGGATGTGGGAGCAGGTCGGCCCGGTCTTGAAAGGCGAAGCGCCCGCTATTGACGAGGCGGCCCCGGTTCCCGTCACGGAAGGCGGCGTCTAGCGGGTCCAGGTTTTACGAACCCCTTCCGCGCTTCCCTGCGCTTCCATTCCATCAGGCTGCCGCTTTATGCGCGCGGCCTGATTTGTTTCCTGCCTGCTGACCGGTTGACAGGCTGACGAGCAAAGTTCGAAATACACGAAGTCTCGCAAAGGCGGCAATTTGTGATAACCTGTAGGGGATGGTTGGCGCTCGCCAACGGGTTGAATTCGGTTACGGCGACTTTATCAAGAACGCAGTCGCGCGCTTCAAAACAAACGAACGGGCATCGGCAGCAGATTGGTGTATAATACAAACGGAGGAGAATGATGATGAGCGAAACGACGCTGACGAAACCGAAGCGCAAGACGAATGCCGATTACGAAGTCATCGCCGACCAACTTCTGGCGGAGATGAAGCGACTCTATGTATTGAT
>JBBRNU010000275.1:0-6466 GCA_038230115.1 Chthonomonadales bacterium
GATCTGCTCTATCTGGACGACACCGCCCGGATTCTCTCGCTCGTCTCCATGCTCCCGGAATCGCCCCGTTCCACCGACGAGCAAGCCGATGATGATGCGTACAACGCTCGCCTGAAGGCGTACATAAGCCCGGAGCCCGTTCGCTTCGCTCTGGAGCTTCCCGGCGGCTCAAGCGGTCGCCTCCAACTTGCTCCAGGTGATCGCATCATTATGGATGTTCTGGACGCGCAGCGCACGGCTCGCGAAGTACCTCTTCTCGATCTTGTGGCATCCAATAATCCCGACGATTATCTGCTTCAGGTCGGGCGCGCGACCGCTTTCATCGAGGCGAGCGGGGCGCATTCGTCGTCGCGTCCTCCTGCCCTTCCCGGCGATGACCGCCTGCGCCCGGACCGCACGTTGTTTCGCCTGGGGCTGGTGGCGCGGGACTTTGCCGCTGCGCCGGGCGGCTACGCTCACTTCGCCCGCTACATGATGCTGGATCGCGTCCGCATTCAGCGCGCCGACCTGGAACCGCCCGCCCGCGCCTCCAAAATTGATTCTTCCGCCGCGTCTGTTCCGAATGTCGGGGCTTCCGTCAATCCTTCTCCCCTGTCGCCTGCCTCCAGCAATCCATCCGCGCCTGCCGCCGTCGCCCCGTCGCCTGCTTCTCGACCTGCCGCTTCCGAGAATGCCGCCGCGCCCGGAATACCAGCCGCTTCGCCCTCCGCGTCTTCCGCTCTGGCATCGTCGTCGCTGACGCGCTCGATTCCCGCGTATCGCCGCGACGTGCGCCTGATGGAATGGGCCTTGCAGTCCGGCGAGAAGCGCGACCCGACCAACGCCTTCTGGCCCGCCATGCTCGCCACGACCTATTTCGCCGCCCTGCGCGACGACGACGGCCTGCGCGCCCTGGCCCGCGCCGCCCGCAAGCCCAGCTGGGACGCTTATCTGTACGAGGAGGTGCTGGGGCAGTGGCGGCTTTACGTGGCGGCGTATGGCGACAACGGGGCGATACAGAAGATCGGGCCGCTGTCGCTGATTGCCTTTCCGCACCTGCGCGAGATTCGCCGCATGGGCGCCCTCGCCCGAATGCGCGCCGACCGGGAAGCGCAGGCCGGACACTGGCCGCAGGCGCTGCGAATTCGGCGCAATATCGCCAGCCTGGGTCTGCGAATGCGCGACTCGGCGGCCTGGGCGTATGAGGCGCTGTATGGAACCGACCTGTTCTTCATCGGCAGCGCGGACGGCGACGCGCGCGAGGCGCATCCGGCGATTGGCAGCGTGAAGGATTGGGAGCGGCAGGCGGCGGGGTATCTGGCGCGTTTGAAACGCCTGCGGCGCATGAGCGATCTGGCCTGGCTGCGGCGCGAAGCGGAAACGACGTGCGACCTGCGCGCCCGCATTGATCTGGCGCGCTACGACGCGTCGTATCCCGGCATCCCGCCCGGCATTCCCCTTGCGGCCCTGTTCGGCGACTGGATGGCGGGCGTCTGCCTGCTCCAACAGACACTGGCTCTGGCCGGGGCCGCGCTGCTGGCATCTTTGTGGCTGCGGAGACGACCGGCCCGCCGCGCGCCCCTCTTGTTGGCGTTGGGCGTGGGAACTGTCGTCAGCGGCGGCATTTTGTTCACCGGCGAGCCGTCGCTCAGTCTGGCAATCGTGTTTCTCGCTGCCAGCGCGCTGCTGCTGACGGCGATCCTGGAGCGCCTGCAAAGCGCGTGGTCGCGCCGGGATAGAGTAGAGGAAGAAGTGGAAGTGGAAGCGAGGTGGCGGTGGCAGACGACCGGCGCGCTGCTGATCCTGCTGCTTCCGCCGGGGCTGGGCGCGCTGTATTTGCTGCGCCCCTTCCTGAGCGGGCTGCATCCGGTCGCGCTCCTGCTGACAACGCTGATGGGCGACGCGCGCCCGGCGACGGCGACGGACGCGCTCGGTCTGGCGCTGCTGGCAATCGCCCTGCCCCTCGCGGTGATTTTAGCGAGCGCCGGATGGGGGCTGCTCCGGCGCGTGCCGCCCCTGACCGCCGCGCTGGTCGGACTGCGACGGGTCTGCCTGCCCGCGCTCGCCGGTCTCGCCCTGGCCTATCTGCTGCTGCTCAACCGCACGCTTCGTCTGGATTTGGAGGCCAGCCGCGCTATCAATCTGGCCGCGCAAAACGATTTGCAGTGGGTTCTGACGCACAGCGCCGACAGCCCGGAATGAAGCGGAACCCAAGTCGCGGCGATACGCGGGGCGTTCCAATTTCCGAAAGAGAAATGAGCCGCAAAAACATGTGCCACGTTGGCGCGCGGCAAGCGGCAACGCTCAAAAAGGCTTCTAAACGCCTCTCAGGGTTCAACGACATGTTCGCGCCCGACGCGCTGACGACGGGATATGTCACGTTTCGGGGAGGGGAAATTTTTGTCGGAGCGCGTCTAGCGACGTTCCTACAAAAAAGGCGCACTCTTTCTCATGGAGAAAGGTTAAACTGGCGTGACCGTTGGAAAAACGTTTGGACGCAAGCGCGCAGGGCGGGCGTAATCGGCGTGATGACGTAGCCGCTGGTTTGGTCGCCGATGACCATGCAGCGTTCGCCGTCGCCCCACTGCCAGTAGTATGCCGCGACATAGGCGCAGAGCAGGGCGTCGAACAAATCCTCCCGGCGTTTCAGCGCGCCGCCGATCAAGCCGGTCGGCGGCGCGAGCCATTCGGGAGAGAGGAGCGCGGGGTTGGCTAGTGCCAGATCGCGCAGGCCTGCAACCAGGCGGGCGTATTCCGGCTGACGCGAGGCGTAATCGCGGCCCGGTTTGGCCTTGTACTTCAGGGTGCGCGCCAGCCCGAACAGCGTGACCTGCGCCGGGTGCGGAAAGACTTCCAGGCAGCGGCGAACCGCGCCATCGCCGGGCGCGAACGTAAAATCGTTCACGATGTTCAATTCCGCGCGCAAACGGGCCGCGAGGCGTTCGCCGCGCACGTCTTCCTTGAACAGGGTGCGGTTGGCCGGATGCGCGCCCGCCTGGAATGGCCCGAAGCAGCGGCGCAGCGCGGCCTCGACCGGACGCTCGCCGGTTCGGTTCGGCACGTCGAGGGGCGCGTCTATGCCGATTACGAGGCCGCCCCCGTCATCGGCTTGCCGCACGAAGGCCAGCAGGTCAGCGTCGGAATGCAGCGCTTCGGCGTGCGCGAAAGGCGTCAGACGCAGAACTGGCGTCGTTTCGCCCGGCCCCGTTTCTGACGCTGAATCGAAACCGGGTTCCGCTTCGCC
The DNA here is from genome assembly GCA_038230115.1 of Chthonomonadales bacterium. Classification (GTDB taxonomy): domain Bacteria; phylum Armatimonadota; class Chthonomonadetes; order Chthonomonadales; family Chthonomonadaceae; genus JBBRNU01. Next base: position 3,224 of record JBBRNU010000275.1, read on the forward strand.
CGGCAAGAGGGATGGCGCGGAATCCGGCTTCGTAATCGTCTCGAATTGGCCGTCGAGGGCAACGCAGGCAGTGGTGTTGCGCGGCCCCCAGGCCAGGTCAATACCGATGAAGCGCATGGCCTGCTTTTCCCGTCTTTCCCGCTCAGGCCAGAACGTCGCGCAGGGCGTCGAGAAATTTTGCGTTCTCTTCCGCCGTGCCGATCGTGACGCGCAGATGGGTCGGGGCGCCGAAAATGTCCCCGGTGCGCGTGATGACGCCCTTGTGCAATAGCGCGGTGAAGACGGCTTTCGAGTCCCGCCCGGTATCGAACCAGACGAAATTGGCGAAGGTCGGCGTGTAGGTAAGGCCCAGGGCGTCGAAGGCGGCGTAAAACGCGCGCTTGCCCGCCTGGTTCATTGCCAGCGTGCGCGCTACATGGTCGGCGTCTTCCAGCGCGGCTGCCGCCGCCGACTGCGCCATGTAATTGACGTTGAACGGCTCGCGCGTGCGCTCCAGCCAGGCAGCGATGTCGGGCCGCATCGCGCCGTACCCGATACGCTGCCCCGCCAGCCCGTAGGCTTTCGAGAACGTCCGCAGCACGACAACATTGCGCCCCTCGCGCACGTAACGCAGGCTGTCGGGATAGTCTGGCGCGTCTTTGGCATACTCGTAATACGCCTCGTCAATCACGACGAGGGCGCGTTCCGGCGCGCGGTCAACGAAACGCTCCAGGGCGTCCCGCCCGACAATCGCGCCGGTCGGATTGTTCGGGTTGGTGACGAAAACCAGGCGCGTTCGGGCGTTGAAGCGCGCGGCCATCGCCTCCAGATCGTGCGTCCACTCCGAAGTCAGGGGAACCAGGTGGAGGGGCGCGTTGTTCAGGATCGCCGCCGCCTCGTAGCGCACAAAGGAAGGATGGGCCTGAATGACCTCGTCGCCCGGCTCCAGAAACGTGATGCCCAGCAGGTGAATGATGTCATCGGAGCCGTTGCCAAATACGAGCGCCTCCGGCGCGACCGTGAGGAACGCCGCCAGCGCCTGCCGCAACGCATACGAATTCGCGTCCGGGTAAACGTGCATTTTCTCGACCAGGGCGTGCATGACGGCGCAGGCTTTGGGCGACGGGCCGAGCGAGTTTTCGTTGCTCGCCAGCTTGATAATGCCGGTAATTCCCAGTTCGCGCTCCACCTCGGCGACAGGCTTGCCGGGATGATAGGGGTGCAGGCGCGTCAGGTTTTCGGCGACTCCCAGCGTCGGTGGGCGGACGGGGTTCACAGTAGGCCGGGGCGCGGTTTGTGTCATGCAAATCTCCTTAAGTTGCCTTCCGCCAACAGTATACCTCACGCGCGCATTGTTGAGTAATTCGATACCCTTAGTCATGTTTGCACGGGCAAGTTTTTTTGCTTCGTCTGGCATATTTTTCTGAAATTTGCGTTATAATGAGAAGGAAGGGCGCGCTCATGCGCGGAACTGTCTTGCGGCAAGCGCTTTGTTTTCGAAGCGGCCCGACGCAATCATTTTCCGACGGGCTGCAGTCCAGTTGCCACTACCCCAGGAGGAATGAACCGAAATGAAGAAGATCATCGCTTCGCTTGGCGCGGCTGCGCTCTTGTTTGGAATCGCCGGAACCACGCTGGCCCAGGACAAGATGGACTCGAAGATGCCGAGCAAGAAAATGTCCGGCAAAATGATGTCGGGCAAGAAAATGTCCGGCAAGAAGATGAGCCATCACAAGATGATGGGCAAGAAAATGTCGAGCCACAAGATGTCCGGCAAAATGATGGACAAGAAAATGTAGTTGCAAAAGTTCGGCGCGTCGTCCTTGTTGACGAACGCGCCCTCTTTTGTAAGCGGCCCGCGCAGGCATTTTGTCCGCGCGGGCCGCTTTTTATTTGCGCCGTACGCGCGGTTTGAACAGCCGGGGTCTCGTCTTAAATGTCGGCGAACAGGTCGTCAATCAGGCGATAGCCTTCGGGCAGGATGGTTTTGGCGTCCTGGACGGCGCGCTCGTCGTAGGGGTAGACGTTGGCGCCGCGCAGGGGACGGCGCGAGTCGAAAAGCAGGTAGGGAACCGGGCCGACGGCGTGGCCGCGGCGAGCGACCGGGGTCATGTGGTCGGGCGCGCACAGCAGGCGGAAGTCATCGCGCCCCTTCATGCCTTCAAGAAAGGTTCCCAGCGTCAGCCGGTCGAAATTTTCCAGGGCGCGGATTTTTTCGTCCAGGCTGCCCGCGTGTCCGGCCTCGTCGGGCGCCTCAACGTGAACCCAGACAAAATCATGCCGATCGAGGGCTTCCAGAGCGGCGCGGCCTTTGGCGGCGTAGTCGGTATCGTAATAGCCCGTCGCGCCCGGCACGTTCAAGATTTCCAGCCCGGCCAGTTTACCCAGACCGCGCACCACGTCCACAGCGGAGATAACGGCTCCGGTCACGCCCCGCACGTTGAAAAACGACGGCAGTTGGGGCGCGCGGCCCGGACTCCAGGGCCAGAGCGTGTTGGCGGGCGGCTTGCCCTCTTCGCGGCGCTGCCGGTTGAAGGGCAGGTCGTCCAGCAGGTTGATCGAGTCTTCGATGAAGGCGCGAATTTTCGAGTCGCCCTCGCCCTGCGGATAAATAGGCGCGAGGGGCTTGCCGATGTTTTCGTGCGGCGGGTGGGTTTCGACGTTGGTCGGGCCGTCGTTCCAGCGCAGAATGTGGCGATAGGAGACGCCGGGAAAGAGCGTCATCGCGCGCGTTCCCAGTTTCTGGTTCGCCAGTTCGATGAGCGGGCGGGCTTCTTCGGTCGTGATATGCCCGGCGCTGTAATCGAGCAGCGTCACGCCGTCCGTGCTGATGAGCGAGCAGCGAAACGCGACGTCTTTGGGTTCCATCGGAATGCCCATCGCCGCCGCCTCGACCGGCCCGCGCCCGGTATAGTAGCGCGTCGGGTCATAGCCGAGCAGGGCCATGTTGGCGGCGTCGCTGCCGGGATACATTTCGACGGGCGTGACTTGAACCGCGCCGACCCGTCCCATGCGCGCGAGTTCGTCCAGGTAGGGCGTGCGGGCGACTTCGAGCGGCGTTTTGCCGTTCAAATCCGGGTGCGGCTCGTCGGCGGCCCCATCGGGAACCAGAAGGATGTATTTCATAGAGCGTGTTTCGTAGCGACAGGCGGCGATTACCGCGGCGTTAAGCAGGGCGGGTATAGCGTAATTTCGTCGGATTGCGACCGAAGGCGACGAAATGAATTTCTTCGCTGGTGGCGTTCCGCCGTGTGTCCTTCGGAC
>JBBRNU010000276.1:0-6458 GCA_038230115.1 Chthonomonadales bacterium
AGGTCGTGTTCCAGAACAGCGACATCGCCGTCGCGTGGTTCGTATGCCAGATGCCCTCGACCTCGATGACCCAGTAACAGTTGACAAAAATCAAGACCGTGCTGAGCAGCATAATACGAAACGTCACGCTGCGCGCGGCGTCCCGCGCGAGCGGCTCCGGCGTTTCGAGAACTGCGGCGGCGTCAGGCGTTCCGGGCGGGCGAGCGGTCGGGCGGGGCAGGGACACCGGAGTTATCCCTTTTCACGGCCTTAAACGCAAATGCCGCAAAAACGACGCGGAAAGGCGGTGAGGAAGCGTTACGCCGAATGTTCGCTTCGCGCTGGGAAGATTCCTGCCTAATGACCGAAAGGTGAAAGACAGGCGTTTTCGTCGCGCAATGCAAGTGGGCGAGCGCAAAATTTAACCTAATCTTAACAGTAGCGGATAAAACAATGCCAAAAAACAATAATTTTGGAAGCGGCAACGTTTCTCTTTCGTTTGCGTCCGTATTTGTCTGAACAGAAAGGGGCAAATTACCGGCGTTAAAAAATTGGCAAACTTTTAGAAAAGCCTTGACAACTTCCCCTCCCCCCGTGTTATACTCAGGGTGACTTTGAAATTCGTTTGCGTCCGCCTCTGGCGAACAGTACGGACAGAAAGGCTTGGCTATGTCCCGACAATCGGAATGTTTTGGTTCTCGTCGCGCCGCTGCTGTTTTTGGCAATCGTCGCAACCCCGCATATCCTTTCGCGCTTCACGCCGTTGCGTCCGCACACCACTTCCTGTGCGCCCTGTACGCGAAGTAAATGCACTATCGACGTTGGCGCTGATTACCTTGTGCTTCTCAGTAAAGACCCAGTGTCATACTGTCTTGACTATGACGGCATCCCGCCTGGACATTGTTGCGAGGTGGATGTATTCAATTATGCCGTCGTTGACCTACGCTCCAACCTTTACTGGAGCCAATGCATCGTCAATAACTGTCAGGGAACGCCAGACAACTCTAGTCCTTGCGCTCACCCGACACCAGTAGGCTCGCATGGCATAGGCGGCGGAAGATACTCGGTCAACGGAGCGAACTCGTCTGGCAGCGATACGTGCAAAGGAGACCCTAAAGAATGAACACAATAAACCTGAATGCCAGGAACCGAACGAAACGTTACCTGCTTCCCTTCGCTGTCGTCCTGCTCGCCATTATCCTCGTGGGCTGGAACCTGCGGCGAAATCAGAACCAAATGCCTACTGGAGCAGTGCGCGCTGACGAGGTTCCCCTTAGCGGACTGACAGAAAACATTCCTGACGCCACCCAAGCGGGCGACCCGGAAGCGTCAATGCGCCAACTTCGGCAATTGATGGACGCTCTGCGCGCCAACAACTGGGACGTGACCAAAATTTCCCGGTCGCTGCTAACCCTGCCGGACGGTCGGTTTGCGGAGAATTCTGTTTTACGTGACCATCCAAACATCTTATTCCCGAATCAGCCGCGTATGCCGGATAGATTTTTCGTGCCGGAATATGAGCCAATCGCTTTTTCCACCGACATCTACGCCCGCTTCAACCGTTCCTACTATAAAGGCGACCGTTCGCTGTCTCATCCGACGGGTTATGTTATCGTGGGCTGGAAAGACGGGCGGATCGAAAAAGTTCCGATTACGCAAGTACGCACTTTCGTTAGTCGCAATCCCGCGATGTCCAGCAAAAAGGACTGCTATCCCGGTATGCCGGAATACGCCACCGCCAAGCCGAGCTTCGCGTTGAGCGACGCCGCCAAGTAACGCTCCGTTCGCTTCGCGCCTGTTCTGCGCCCTGCCGGACGGATTGCTCGGAAGAGGACAGCCGAACGGGAATAAATCTCCGTTCTGAAACGCACAGCCCGCCTGCGCGGGCTTAAATACGCAACAGCGTCCAAGGTTGCGCGGGCTGAAAAAGCGTTCCGCCTCGTCTACTTTCGTGGGTTGAAAACGCGCTCTAGCTCTCGGCCTTGTGTATTGCAGGCCACGAAGGTGGTCTGTGCATTTCAGAACGGGGATTTATTCCCGTTCGTCCGCCTGTGCATTTTTGGGTTTCACTTTCGTTTGCGTCCGCCTTTGTCGAACGGAGCGGACAGAAAGGTTAGGCTATGTCCCGCAATCGGAATCGCCTGCTCCTCGTCGCGCCGCTGCTGTTACTGGCAGTCGTCGCGGCCCCGCGTCTTCTCGCGCGCTTCAGACCGCTGCGCCCGCATGCCGTTTCGTGCGCGCCCTGATTCGTCCTGCCCTGCGCCCTCCGGCCGGGTCAGTACCGTGTTTATGGCAAAACCTCCGAAACGTACTGGTGTCTGGATTACGACAGCCTTCCGCCCGGACACTGCTGCAAGATAAAGGAGACGCTGTACTATGTCTTCGATCAGGGCGGCAACCTCGTGGGTTCCTGCGTCATTGACAACTGTCAGGGAACGCCGGACAACTCGCGCCCCTGCGCCCACCCTCGATTCATGGGCGGCGGAGATTATGGCAACTACTCGGTCAGTGGAAGCGGACAAAGCGCGCCGAATTCCGACACGTGCAAAGGAGACCCCACCCAATGAACGCAACAAACGCTGGGAAGGGAACGAACGCTAAGAACCGAACCAAACGTTTTGCGCTTCCCCTCGCCATTGCCCTGCTCGCCGTCATCCTCATGGGTTGGAACTTGCGTCGAAGTCAGGGCCAGATGCCGACCGGAGCGGTGCAGGCGGGCGAAATTCCCCTGCCCGGTCTCGCCGCCAAAACGCGCGACGCCGCGAAAACCGGCGACCCGGAAGCCACGATGCGCCAACTTCGGCAACTCATGGACGCCCTGCGCGCCAACAACTGGAACCCAACCAAAGTTCCTCGATCGCTGCAAACTCTGCCCGACGCCCAGTTCGCAGAACTTCCCACTGACCGCAACCCGGCGGAGTGCATCGCCTTCCCCAGTATGCCGGTGCCGGAAAAGTTCAAATATCTCCAGGACCCGGAGTTCGAGCCGATTGCATTCTACACCGACATCTACGCCCGCTACAACCGTTCCTACTACAAGGGCGACCGCTCGCAGTCGCATCCGACCGGTTACGTCATCGTGGGCTGGAAGGACGGACGTATCGAAAAGGTTCCCATCATGCAGTTGCGCGAGTTCAGAGGCAGCAATCCCAACACGCACGGCGACTTGACATGCTATCCCGGTATGCCGGAGTATGCGACCGCCAAACCGAGCTTCATGTTGAGCGACGCCGCCAAGTAACGCTCCGTTCGCTTCGCGCCTGTTCTGCGCCCTATCGAACGGATTGCCCGGAAGAGGATAGCCGAACGAACGGGAATAAATCCCCGTTTCGAAACGCACAGCCCGCCTGCGCGGGCTTAAATACGCAACAGCATACAAGGTTGCGCGGGCTGAATACGCGCCTCTGCGTCGGCTTTTGTGAGATAAACGCGCTCCGGGCTTCGGCATTGTGTATTGCAGGCCACGCAGGTGGTCTGTGCATTTCAGAACGGGGATTTATTCCTATCCTCCGTCGCGCCGCCCATTTCCCGCAGCCGCCTGTAACGTTCCCGAACGCCCCGCCGTCTAAACCCCGAACAGTCTCCCCGTTCACCGGCGACCCGGCAAAAGCGGACGCGCTTGCGCCGGGCCGCCCCTAATTCTTAACGGAAATCAGGCGTGTGACGACACCAAGCCTGAACCCGTATTTTTGGAGTCGCAACCCATGCCGCAAACACACGTAAAAGCGCTGACCGCTGTCTGGCTCATTCTACTTGCCAGTTTTGCAACCCAATGCGCTCGGTCGCAGGGCATTTTGTACCCTCGGCCCGATGTCTCGACCCAGCCGTTCTACGTCAAGAACCTGCGCGTCAATACGAAAATTACCGATGCCGTCGCCGAAACCAGCGTCGAGCAGACCTTTGTCAACAACAGCAGCGCGCCGCAGGAAGGGACTTACCTTTTCCCGCTACCCGTCGGCGCGATGCCGACCGCCTTCAGCATGACGGTCGGCGACCGCGTGATGGAACCCCGCATTTTAAGCAAGGACGAGGCGCGCGGCATTTATGAAACCATCGTGCGGCAGCGGCGCGACCCGGCTCTCCTCGAATATGTCGGGCGCGATCTGGTGCGCGTCAGCGTGTTTCCGATTCCCGCGCATGGCGAGCGGATCATCAAGCTGCGCTACGCCGAAATTCTCAAGCCGGAAAACGGCCTGCGAAAATACGCCTTCCCGCTTTCCACGTCCCGCTTCGGTCAGCGGCCCGTCGGACAGGCCCGCGTCGCGATGGAAATTCGCTCCAGCCTGCCCCTTAAAAATATCTATTCACCGACCCACGATGTTTCGATTCGGCGGGACGGGGAGCGCGCCGCTTCCGCCGTCTGGGAGGGCGTCAACGACGCTTCCGACCGCGACCTGACCCTGTACTACGCGACCAGCGGCGAGGACGTCGGCTTGTCCCTGCTCGCCTACAAAAGCGGCGACCGCGACGGTTATTTCATGCTGCTCGCCGCGCCCCGCGTAACCGTTCCCAAATCGCGCATCCTGCCCAAGCAGATCATATTCGTACTCGACCGCACCGGTTCCATGTCCGGCGAGAAAATCAAGCAGGCCCGCAAATCGCTGCTCTACTGCCTGGACAGCCTGCGCCCGCAGGATCGCTTCAACGTGATTACCTTCAACGAGTCGCCCGACGCCTGGAGCCGCACGCTGCGCCCCGCGACCGAGGACAACGTCGCGAACGCCCGCCATTATGTCGAAGCTATCGAGGCCAGCGGCGGAACCAACATTGACGAGGCGCTGCACGCCGCCCTGACCCTGCTCAAATCGGAAGAGGGCGCGCAAAAAATGGTCGTTTTCCTGACCGACGGTCTGCCGACGGTGGGCGAAACCGACACGAACGTCATCCTGCAGCACGTCCGCAGTTTCACGGACGCGCACGCCAATGTGGAGAGCGCGAACGCCGCGCACACGGAAGGCGTTCGCTCCGTCAGCGACCTGACCCGCCGCGACCCGCGCCGCCCGCCGACGACGTTCCCGGCCCGCATTTTCTGCTTCGGATTGGGCTATGACGTGAACGTGCCTTTCCTGGACAAGCTCGCCAATCTGGGACGCGGCGACGCGGATTTCGTCAAGCCTGAAGAGGATATCGAGGCGAAAGTCTCGGCTTTCTTCGCCAAAGTCGCCTCGCCCATTCTTGCGAATGTGCGGCTGGCCTTCGATGGCGCGGACGTGTATGACGTCTACCCCAAGACTCTGCCCGACCTGTTCACCGGCGCGCAGCTGGTCATTACGGGGCGCTTCCGGGGCGAGGGCGGCGGAACCGTCGGGCTGGCCGGCAGTGAGGCCAGCGGCGCGCTGGCGACCTACCGCCAGTCCGCCCGTTTCGCGCAGGCCGACTCCCGCAACGACTTTCTGCCGCGCATCTGGGCCACGCGCAAAATCGGCTACCTGATTGATCAGGTTCGCCTTTCCGAGAACCCGCAGGGCCAGAAGGAAATTATTGACGAAATCGTGCGACTTTCCCGCGACTACGGCGTCATCACGGAATACACGTCATTTCTGGTGGACGAGCGGGAGCAAACCGCCCTCAACCTGCTAACCGATGCCAACAGCGCCAACAACTTCGCCTATGGAGCGGGCAACGCCACGATTCTGCGCGAGGAAATCGCCCGCCGCGCTGGTCGCAACGGCGTCGCCGGGCCGGGCGCGACCGACCAGAGCCTGCGCGCCAAAGACCTTTTCCGCAACGACAAGGCGGTTTCGCGCTACCAGTCCGCAGCGGGCGGCGTCAATACGCAGGCCGACCTGTCCCTCCAGACCGCTCCGAGCGCGGCGCGCGGCAACTTCGGCGCGGGCGGAACGGGCGGCGGCAGGGCCGACTGGTCGCTGGCTGCCGGAGCGCCTCCCGCCGGTTCGCGCGTGACCGTCCAGGCGGTGGGGGATCGCGTGTTTTACCGGCAGGCGAACCATGTCTGGCAGGACAACGCCTACGACGGCAAGAAGCAGACGCTCTATAAGGTGCAGGCGTATAGCGACGCGCACTTCGCCCTGCTGAAAGCCCTGCCCGCGCTCGCCGCCTACTCCTCGGTAGGAGAAGACGTCATTATCCGACTGGGAAGCGCCGCCGTGCAAATCGGCAAAACCGGCAGGGACAAATTGACTGCGCTCGAAGTTAAGCGTATCGTCGGCGGGCAGGGCGGGTAAAACCGGCCGGTCGCGCCATAGTTTCGCATCCTTCGGCACGAGCCGACAAAAGACGCCCGGTCAGGAAAAGAACGACATTCTTGCCGTTCCCTACCTGGCCGGGCGTCTTTTTGTTGGAGGAACGGGAGCGACCGGGCATGAATGCCCGTTCCAATATGTGAAGCCCGCCTGCGCGGCCTGCAATGCCGCCTTGCCCTGATTTTTCTCTTTCGCAGAGCGGATTCACCTCACGCGCTTTGCTGGCGGCCCCTCTCCTGATAGGTACATGGAAACTGTTGGGTCACCCCTCATCCC
>JBBRNU010000277.1:0-6441 GCA_038230115.1 Chthonomonadales bacterium
CCAGACGTGGCGAACGGGAATGAATGAGAAGGAATACCCATTCTGAAATGCGGGAACCGGGCGAACGGGATTGTAACCCCGTTCTGAAACGCCAAGCCTTCCTTCGAGGGCTGCCATGCCAATGCCGAAGGCCAGAGCGCGTCTTCGAACAGCAAAAGCAAACGAAAAACCGCGCGTCTTCAGCCCGCGCAAGCCAGTCAGTGCGCGCATTCAAGCCCGCGCTGGGGGGCTTTGCATTTCAGAACGGGGTTTCAATCCCGTTCTTTTCCGCTTTCCCCTCAACTCTCCTCGCTGGCGTAGCGGTCTTTCAGGCTGGCGACAACGGCGGGGTCGGCCAGAGTCGTAGTATCGCCCAAAACCCGTCCCTCGGCGATGTCGCGCAGCAAGCGGCGCATGATTTTGCCGCTCCGGGTCTTGGGCAGATCGGCGGTCAGCAGCACGTCGTCGGGACGGCAGATCGCGCCCAGTTTCTTCGCGACGAACTCTTTCAACTCCGCGCTCAGTCGCTGCGCGTCCGCCGGGTCGCCCGGTATCGGGGCCAGTCCCTCGCGAATGATGACGAACGCGACCGGAGCCTGCCCCTTCACGTCGTGCGCCTTGCCGATGACGGCGGCCTCGGCGACGGCGGGATGCTCGACAAGCGCGCTTTCGATCTCCATCGTGCTGATGTTATGGCCCGCCACGAGCATGATGTCGTCCACGCGGCCCAGCAGCCAGAAGTTGCCGTCCTTATCGCGCAGCGCGCCATCGCCGGGAAAATACAGGCCCGGAAACCGGCTCCAGTACACCTGCTGATAGCGTTCGTCGCTGCCCCAGAGCGTGCGAAGCATGGACGGCCAGGGCTTGCGAATGACGAGAATGCCTTTCTGTCCGTCGGGAACCGGCTGTCCCGCCTCGTCCACCACGCCCGCCGAGATGCCGGGGAAGGGGCGCGTAGCCGAGCCGGGCCGGGTCGTCGTCAAACCGGGAAGGGGCGAAATCATGATTGCGCCGGTCTCGGTCTGCCACCAGGTATCCACAATCGGGGCTTTGCCACCCCCAATGTGCGCGTGATACCAGAGCCAGGCTTCCGGGTTGATGGGTTCGCCGACCGAGCCGAGCAGACGCAGACTCGACAGATCATGCGCGGCGGGATAGGCGTCGCCCCACTTCATGCAGGCGCGAATCAGGGTCGGCGCGGTATAAAGGATCGTGATTTTGTGGCGCTGGATCATGTCCCAGAATCGGTCGCGGGCGGGCTGACCCTGCGTTCCCCAGTCCGGCGACCCCTCGTACAAAAACACGGTTGCCCCGTTCGCCAGTGGGCCGTACACGACGTAAGAATGCCCCGTGACCCAGCCCACGTCGGCGGTACACCAGTACAAATCCGTGTCTTTGAGGTCGAAAATCAGTTTCGTCGTGGCATAGGTTCCGGTCAGGTAGCCCCCGGTCGTGTGCAGGATGCCCTTGGGCTTGCCCGTGCTGCCGGACGTGTAAAGGATGTAAAGCGGGTCTTCCGAATCCATTGGTTCTGGCGGGCAGTCGTCGGGAGCGCCGTCCACGACATCGTGCCACCACACGTCGCGCCCGGCCTGCATGGTAATCTTCGCCGGCTCGCCAATCCGCCGCAGGACGAGGACTTTTTCAATCGTCGGGCAGTCGCTGAGCGCTTCGTCGGTCGTCGTTTTGAGCGGCACAATATGGCCGCGCCGCCAATACCCGTCGGCGGTAATCACGATTTTGGAGCCGCAGTCGTTGACGCGCTCGCGCAGCGCCTCGGCGGAAAAGCCGCCGAACACGACGGAATGCACGGCCCCAATCCGCGCGCAGGCCAGCATCGCAATCACGGCTTCCGGCGTCATCGGCAGGTACAGCGTCACGCGGTCGCCCTTCGCCACGCCCAGATTTTTCAGGGCGTTGGCGCACTTGCCGACCTCGCGGCCCAACTCGGCATAGGTCAGTACGCGCTGATCGCCCGGCTCGCCCTCCCAGACGAGCGCGCGGCGGTCGCCCAGTCCCGCCCGAACGTGCCGATCCACGCAGTTCGCGCTGGCGTTCAATTGCCCGCCCAAGAACCATTGCGCGTGCGGCGGGTTCCATTCCAGGATTTTGTCCCAATGCCGCGTCCATTCCAATTGCGCGGCCCACTCCGCCCAGAACGCTTCCGGGTCTTGGGCGGCGCGGTCATAAATCGCGGGATCATCGGCATGGGCCTGGCGCGCGAAATCGGCGGGCGGCGGAAACGCGCGATCCTGCTGCCAGTCGTTCCCCGTCGTCGCTGAAGCGGGGGGTGAAACGGATAACGAAGCGGGTGTGGTTTCCATCGTTGCGGGCTGCCGTCTCCTTGTTGTCGCTGGAAAAGTCTTTCCTCATCCTGCGAAATTCTGCAAAATCTTGCCGATGTCTTCGCCAAACGATGGCGCGACTCCTGCCCGTAAAAAAGAGGGGACGGGAACGATAACCGGCCCCGACTCGATGCGTCTATACGGTACAGGCGCGATTGACGGAACTGTTAAGGCGGGTTTGCAAGCGGAAGGGAAGCGGAAAGTTCGCCGTTCTTTCCGCCACACCGGTACAAATACCGCCCGAATGAGGCATAATCAAAACCTGAGTATTACCAGCAAGACAGTTTTTGCCCCTGACGGCGAGAACTGGCGCGCGTTCGAGGTCGCCACGTCAGGGCCGAAGCCGCCCCTGATTCCGGGTTTACGTGGAAGCGAGATTTGTCGCCGCGACCGTCGAGCGCCTGCCAGGAAGGGCCGTATTGCAATTTACATGGAAGTTTGCGAAGCGTTTTTCGCTTCATGCCGTCGCGGTTGCGGCGGTTTGTCTGGCTCCCCTCATGTCTCTGCGCGTTCAAGCCGACCCTCCGGCTGCCGATTCTTCCGCATCGCAGGCGAATGGCGTTAGCGCGCCGGCTGACCGGCATTTGTCGCGCGGCGAGCGACTGGCGCGCACGGCTCTGGCGTATCGCGGCGCTCCCTATCGGTGGGGCGGGCGGTCGCCGGTTTCGGGCTTCGACTGCTCCGGGCTGGTGCAGACCGTCTATGCCAAGTGGGGCATTCTGCTGCCGCGCGCCGCCCGCGCGCAATATCAGACGGGCAAGCCGATTGCGAAAAGCGACTTGCAGGCGGGCGACCTGGTTTTCTTCAAGAACACTTACCGGCGCGGCCTGTCGCACGTCGGCATTTACATCGGGGAGAGCCGCTTCATTCACGCCGCCACGCGCGGCAAGGGCGTCATGATCAGCCGTCTGGACAGCGGCTATCATCTGAAACACTGGGCCGGAGCGCGCCGTCTCAATCTGTCCAAACTGCCCCCGGTTCCCGGCGAAGAGCGGCCCGTCGAGCGCGTCATTCTTGAAGAGGCCGAGGCAAGCCCCGAATCCGCCGCGCCCGCCGCGAGGGTAGAAACGGAAACGGCAGGCCCGGAAGCGTCAGAGGTTCGCTAACGCCGGGGTTCACGCCTTTTTCCATCCGGCCCCTGCCGAGGGGCTTGCTCGCTTGCTGGCAGACGTAGGCGCAAACCTGCCGAAACAGGAAACCGACGGAAAATTGCCCCCGCCCAAACGACAAAAAATCCTCCTGAACGCGCGCGGCGTCAGGAGGATTTTGTTTTTCTGTCAACACGCTGAGGCGTTGGCGGCTTTCTCGCAAGACTTGGATTTGGAGCGCGTTGTTGTCGCGCCGGAGTTTCGTGTTTCCTGCCAGAGCGGGCCTTGCGGTTGCCAGAGCCTGGAAAATCACGACGAATAACACGTCTCGCGGTCGAGCCTGAACCTCAGAACAAATGATCCGGTGGCGTCATCGTATCTCATCCTTTCGCGGCGGTTCCCCACGAGGGGCGATGGATTCCCAATCGGTTTCTCGTGATGGTTCCTCCTTTGCGTGGGAGTGTTTCTCGCCGCGCCTGCGGCGGAAAATGCGAACGTTTTTCCCGTGTTCGGTTTCTTTTCTGCATTATAAACCTGTTTCGCGCGCACGTCAAGGGCTAAATCGCGTTTTTACGCCTTTTTACAAACATTTTTCTTCGCAAATGATCGTCTGGACGGCTCGCAATCTCAAATGCGCGCCGCGCGCCGTCCCAAATTTTCAAGCCGTCACGTCCAGGACTTGCAGTTCCAGGCAGGGCGCATAAATGCGGGTCGTTCCGTCCGAAGCCGCCGCCAGAAACGTAAACGCCAGCGTGTAAAATCCCGCCGTCAGTCCCGACGTGTCCACGATCAGCCAGACGCGCGGCGCGGCCTGCGCGCCCGTATCGTAGCCCGTCGCCGGAAGGCTCGCCCACCCCGCCAGAGCCGCGCCGGTCGCGTCGTACAGCGTCGCGCTTGGCGTCGGCGAGGCCGCAATCGTCAGCGTCCCGCTCGCCGCCGTCTCCTGTCCGAACAGGGGCCGCTTCTCGCCCCGCCGCAAAACAACGAATGCGTCCGGCATCAGCCCGTCCCTCCCTCTGTTTTGGCGCGGTCGCTTTGCCCGCCCGCCTGCGCGCCGTCGCTCTGCCCGCCCGCAATGACGGTATCCCGACTCGCGCCCGGCGTGGCCCGCGTCAGCGTCGTAGCAAACACAATCGCGCCCAATCCCTGTGTCAGAAAATGCCCGTCCGCGCCAAACCCCTGCAAAATCACCCGGCTGCTCATCGTCCTCCTTCCCGATTGCGCGAATGTTAGCCCCGCACAAAGCCCTGCGCCTTACAAAGATTTCCCAGTCGCGGCTGATATTCGGCTTCCTTTCCTTCAACTTTCTCACCCTCGCGTCGTCGGGCTGACCGCATTGTCCAGCGTGAACGTTCGCACCACCGTCACGCCGTCCGCCGCGAACAACTGCAGCTGCGCCCCGCTCAACGCCCACTTGCCGAACCCCTGCGCCCGCGCCGCATTCAGCGCGTCCCCCACCGTCTGCCCCGTGTTCGCGGTCGGAACCGCCTGCGCGAAGTCCAGGGCGACGTTCTCGCTGCCGCGCGGGTTGATCTCCTCGAACGCATACAGCGGCGTCGTTTCCCCCGTGTCCCACCGGATGCCGCCCGAAAAGGCATCGGGAAACGAGACGACCGCGCCATAGACGCCCGCCCCAATCGCAACAATACTCGCTGCGATGCGCGACCCATTCGCCGACCCGTCCGCATTGACCAGCTGATAACCCACCGTCGACAGGCCCGCTTTGCCCGCGCCGAAATTGACCGTTTTAAACCGCGAATAAGCCATAACCCCTCCTCAACGCCTGCCCTCCCGCGCCATCACAGCGCCATCACAGCGCCATCACACGCCTCAAACCACAAACTTACTCATATCAATGCAGGCCGCCAGCGCCAAAGCCGCTGTCGAACTCGGGTGCAGCCCATCGCCAGTATAACCCGCCTTCCAAATCCCCGAATTGCGCGCCGTTTCCGCCAAGTCCGCCGCCTCGAAAAACCCGGCCAATCCCCCCGGCAGCGTCCTGATCCAATCGTTTAGCGCGATGCGAATTGGGCTTTGCGTGGCGTTCCAAATCGTCTGAGCGCCCGTTGTCACCCATGCGTCCGTACTCGTCGTTCGCGGCGTGATGGTAGTCTGCCAGACTTTCAAGCCCCGTTGTAAAAGCAGATTCCAGACTTTTTGCAGATCGGTTTTAATTTGCGCCAAACTGTTGGTATTGCAGTCGTTGATGCCCATCGCGCAAATCGCATGGGTGCAGCCCGCCAGCAGTCGGATGCGGCGTAAGTGGAAACCGTTGCCGACCGTCACAAATTGGTTTGCATACTCGCCCGGCTTGCTGATCCGCATATAGCCCGCATTGTTCGCAATCCCCCGCACGATATAGCCCAGATCATGCGTAGTTTCCCCAACCCCGCTCGTGATCGAGTCCCCGACCAGCGCAATCACCGCCTGATTGCGCGGGTTCGCCAGTCCCATCACCGCAAGCGGCGAGTACCCGTAAAAGCTGCCAGACACAAAACTTCCGCTCAACGTGTTGTCCGCGCCGAACGTCACCCCCTCGTTCGCCCCATTCGCCACCGCCATGCCCAGCGGCCAAATCTGCCCCAACGACGCGACCGAAACATACGTGCGAATATAAACCGTGTCCCCTTTCGCAATCTCGATGCCGACCGGGTCCCCCGTCGTCAGACCATCGGCATCAATCGTCACGCTTGACCGACCCCCGAACGTCACCGGCCAGACGGTTCCCAGCGGGTACTCCACGCTCGCCCTCACGACAATCGCATTCGCCCCCGCCGTCTCCCCGTTGATCGAGTTCCCAAACAGCAGCCGCAGGTCGCAAGCGTTGGCAGTCGCCACGAAGTTATGCCGATAAGTGGCCCCCAGCGCGCCCGAATTGCTGCCCGCCGCCGTCGTGTAACTCGCCCCGCCCACCGCATCGCTGACCAGCGCGTTCCCCCGCGACAAGACAATCGGCTGGTTGATCACCGCCCCGGCCAAAAGCGGCCCCGTCAGCCCCGCAATATCACTGATTTGCGAAGGTATGTAAA
>JBBRNU010000278.1:0-6428 GCA_038230115.1 Chthonomonadales bacterium
AGCCCCTGAAAGAAGCCGCCCTGTTCAACCTGACGGCCCTGCGAACGCATACCAGTTTCCGGCTCGCCGACGGCGTGTTCGCGGGGTGGGAGGGCTGCGGCGGCACGACCGGCTGCTGTCACGGCTCCTGCACGCACGTCTGGAACTATGCTGCGGTCAGCAGCCTGTTTCCCGACCTGTCGCGCTCCATGCTCGAAAGCCACCTCAAGCACGGCGTCACCGCAACGGGCGCGCAGCGTTTTCGCCTGACCCTGCCGATTGTCGGGCAGCCGAGTTGGAACGCCGCCGCCGCCGACGGACAGATGGGCCTCATTGTGCGCTGTTACGAGCAGTATCTATTAGACAAGGACGCGGGCGGCCTGGATTGGCTTCGTCGCGAGTACCCGACCATCAAGCGGATGCTGGAATTCGCCTGGCAGTCCGGCGGCTGGGATGGGGATAAAGACGGCGTGATGGAGGGCGCGCAGCACAACACCTATGACGTGGAGTTTTTCGGCCCGAACCCGCTGGGAACCGTCTGGTATCTGGCCGCGCTCGCCGCGATGGAGCGGATGGCGATCTTAACGGAGGACACCGCGTTCGCCGGGGAATGCAAAGATTTGCGCTTGCGTGGCAGCGCCTGGGTGGATCGCAATTTGTTCAATGGGCAGTTCTACATTCAGCGCGTGCAGATGCCTCCCGCCCATCCCGCGGCCATGACCACGCTGGGCATGGCGGGCGAGAAGTATGACGAAGCGCCGCGCTTCCAGATGGGCGAGGGCTGCCTGATTGACCAGCTTTGCGGGCAGTACAAGGCCAACCGCGTCGGGCTGGGCGATTTGCTGGACGGCCTGCACATCAAAACCACGCTCGCCGCCATCTTCAAAAACAACTACCGCGCGGGTTTCCGCGACCATTACAACAATATGCGAACCTTCGCCACTGCGGACGAGAGCGGCACGCTGATCTGCTCTTATCCGAATGGGGGACGGCCCGCGCAGCCGTTTCCTTACTGGAGCGAGTGCATGACCGGGTTCGAGTACCAGTTCGCCGTGCTGCTGCTCGATTACGGATTCACCGCCGAGGCCGTGAAGGTGGCGAAAGCGGTGCGCGACCGGCACAACGGAGCCAACCGCAACCCCTTCAACGAGCCGGAATGCGGCAGCTACTACGCCCGCGCGATGGCGTCCTGGGCCTTGCTCGACGCCTGGAAAGCCTGAACCGTTCCGCTTTCGCCAGGAAGGAGACATGTTGTCACGTCAAGGTTCAAATTGGATTCGAGAAGCCACGCAAGCATGGACTGCCATAAGCGTCACCTCTTGCTTGGTGTTGATGTTGGGGGAATGGGCGGAGAGGGGAGAAGTCCGGTGTCGCATTAGCGCTTCTTGTGGCCTTAGCGATAGTGACGCGACTCTAGTGGCGAAGACGGAAAAGCAAGATCAGCTAAACTGGTTACGGCGTCGCTACGGGCGCGCAAAAGCCTGTCAGGACGGCCCGCGCAAAACTAAACGTTACGCTGCGGTGGTAGCGGGTCTCGCTGCGGTCTTTCTCAAACTCTCATAAAATTCTGCCGTTTCCGCATCGTCCACTGCGTAAGGCAGCCAGCGGCGATACGCCTCCGAGCCAGCTGCTACCTCCTGCATTCCGTCGCCCTGTATGTTCTGCTCCATCGCAGAGCATGGCACAAGCAAATTTCCATTCGGCAAGCGGACGGCCTTCATGAATGCTCTCCTTCAACAACTTCACGCAGAAAATCCGCGTAGGCCGCATCGTAAGTTGCCGCGATCCGCACATGATCGCTCAAAACGAATTCGGCGAACGTCTCGGCGAAAAACTCCTCCCGCCCTGTCGCTGCCCCCGCTCCCCCTTGCTGAAAATAGGGAAGCAACTGAGCATAAAGACGATTGTGCGCCTCGATAAGCCTCAAGTCATTATTATACCTTAACAAATCTCCTGTCGCGTGACCTTACTCGTGCAACACTGTACTGACACTTCCGCTCAAAGCGTTTCCGGCAACTACCACACGCTCCGAACGAGAATAAGCCCCTTCAACATGATCCCAGACGCTGCCAGCCGACCAACCACGCGGCTTCGTTCCTGCCAAATGCTGCAAATTATCCAGTTGCGGCACACCGCTATTGGCAAAATGCACCTCACGCAAGCCCGCCTCCGTCAAACGCTCATGCAGAGAGATTGGAACAAGGCTCAAATGAGCAAGCCATTTTTGCACCTTCGGATGGGAAGCATCGTCAACCCGTAACACATTTGCGAGCGCCGTTGTCAGGGCCGAATATTGCTGTGCGATACTGGTCGGGAAACGCAGCGAGTTATCTTGCGGAGGCATAGCGGCCTGAATATCCTTCCAACTTTTCTCAGCGCGCCAGCCTTCAGCGTGGAGCATCCCAATATTCTGCCAAATCTCTCGACGCGATTTTTCTGACCGGATCATGGGAACGTCTCTGGCTCTAAAATCTCCTGCTGATAGACAAAACAGTTGAACATCGGCTGGATAGAAGGAAACAGTCTTGCGTCAGGCCACGCTTTGAACCGGGCTTTGAACCGGGTCGCCGATGAAGGCGATTTGTTCCGGGGTCAGGCGCATGTCGGCGGCGCGCAGGCTGTCGGCGACCTGCTGCGGGGTCTGGCAGCCGACGATCGGGACGGTCGGGAAGGGCTGTGACAGCAGATAGGCGAGGATAACCTGCGTGACCGTCAGTCCGGTTTCATTCATTATCAGGCGTATGCGCGCAAAGCGTTCCTGACTCTCCGCCTGCTTGTAAAAACCGCGAAAGCCGGGGTTCATCTGCTCCAGCGTCCCGTTGTCCATCCGGTGGAACAGCCCGAACGCCTGCGACTGAAACGGGATCGCCGCCATGCCGGTTTCGAGGTGAAACTGGTAGCGGTCGGCGTCCATAAACCCCACGCCCGAATCGCCATACGGGTATTTCGCCAGAACCGCCGCGTTCCACAACACCTGGTCGGCGACAAAGCCCGTATACCCCTTTGCCTGTGTGTAGCGATGGGCGGCGCGCAAACGGTCGGACGCGACATTCGACGCGCCGTAGTAACGAATTTTGCCGATTCTCGCCTGCTCCTCCAGCGTCTCGACGATCTCCTCGACGGGCCGGGCGGGGTCATCCTTGTGAATCCAGTACAGATCAATCACATCGGTCTGGAGGTAGCGCAGGCTTTCGTCCAGATCGTGAACGATATCCGCGCACGAACTGCGCGGCGCGTTGTCGCCGTTCAGCAAGGGGTGCGCGCCTTTGGTCGCAAGAACGACCTGATGGCGAACGTTCCGCGCCTTGAGCCAGGCGCCGATGGTTTTTTCGCACGCGCTGCGGGGGGCGCTCGGAACCCAGTCACCGTAGTTGTGCGCCGTATCAATAAAGTTCCCGCCCGCTTCCCGATAGGCGTCTAACAGGGCGAAGGAACGGGATTGATCCAGCTTGGTTCCGATTTCGCCCGTGCCGAGGCATAAGGGCGAGGCGGCAAGATCGGTGTTGGGAATCCGAATTCGGTTCATGTTATCGTCCTGATATGGCCCGGCGCTCGGACTACTCTTGCTTGCGCGCCTCGGTCGCCTGACTGGTTCGCAGCCAGACGCTGTTGGGCAGGCTGTCGTAGCCTTTCCACGCATACGGGTCTTGCCCGGCCACCAGAATCACGCTGCGCCGGTCGGCGTTCGCGACGGTTTCGCCCTCCTTCAGGTTCCAGGGCAGCAGCGACCAGGCGTTCATGTAATGGTTCACCAGAACGCGCCGATAGATGCGGCTTCGGTTCTTGCGCGAGCGGTGCAGCAGATACCCATTGAAGAAGACCACGCTGCCCGCCTTCACCTCGACCGGAACTTCTTCGGACTCGTCGAAGCCGAAGCTCTCGCCCGAAAAATCGAACTCGTCCGGGTTGTTGTGGGCGCGCTGCGGATACAGATAGCCCGTCCGGTGCGAGCCGGGAACGACCCACAGGCAGCCGTTTTCAATCGTGGCGTCATCGAGCGCGATCCAGCCGCCGACGAGCGAGCGGTCGCGGGTCGGAATGTAAATCTCGTCCTGATGCCACGCCTGCCCCTGAAATTCCGGCGGCTTCACGAACAGCATGGACTGCATACATTTGACGCTGCCATCCCAATAGGGCAGGTGCGCCCCGGCGATCTGGCTCAGGACGCCGCAGATTTTTGGATGGCGAGCGTATTTTTCCATGACGGGGCTGATGTAGTGCGGCTGATGAATGCACAAAATGTTTTGCAGCGCCTCGTCGTCGCTCATGGTTTCGGGCAGCGGCTGCAGCGTCTCGCAGGGGTATTGCCCGCGCGCCAGAGCGACTGTGTCCCGCTTCATTTCCTCGATCTCGTCCGAGTTGATCAGCCCCGGCATGATGAGATAACCGTCTTCGACGAAGGAACGCGCCTGCGCGTCAGTGGCGACTTTTGGAACCTCGATTGTCTCCGGCGTTTCCGGTCTGATCAGCGTGTCCATAGCGTGTCTCTCCTCTTGCCTGCAAGGTTATGTTCAATCGGGTTCGTGTCTTTCAACGCGTGCGGTAAAGTATGCCGCGCGTGCGGTAAAGTATGCCGCGCAGGGCTTGATTTCCTGCCCGGTTCGACATCGCCCCGCAAAATCTTTCCGCTTTTCCCGTTCCGAACTTCTCATCCAACTCCGCCGCAAAAACGCCCGCGCCATTCTCCTTGTAACAAGAGAGTGGCGCGGGCGGGTTTGCCTTTGCAAGCGCGCAGGCCTGCGCGCAGCCGGTTAGGTTATGCGTCGGGCGTGTAGCCGAGCGCAGCCAGCAGGTCGGCGCTGATATCGTCGGAATGCGCCTCTTCGGTCTCCCGAATGACGGAAGCGTTGAACGCGATTTGTTCGCTTTGCGCGGTCGCGTCCAGTTCGGGCGCGGCCTGCTTCTTCTTGACCTCGTTGAGCATCTCGCTGACTTTCTGCCCGATGGCCTCCATAACTTGATCCGCGCTGGTATCGGCCAGGACGGGTATTTGCAAGGTAAGCACCAGGATCGGCGTATTCGGCTGCATGGCGTTTCTCCTTTGGTCGTGAATCACGGCCAGCCACGTCTGTCTTTTTGTGTATTACTGCGGCGTTCTCACTAGGACTGTTCTGTACTAATAGTATCCTGCATGGCGAGCCAAAGCGCAAGGGGAAACTCGCCCGGCCCCAAAATTTATTTCAGGGAGGCTTGCCATGATTTCGACCGATAATAGCCCCGGCGCGCTGGAAGTGACCGCTTCTTTGCCAATCTGCCGATTTTTACCAACCCTCCAGGGACGATCCGGCGCGCTGAGGACAATTTACGATGACGACACGGAATTCGCTTTTTTTGCTCGGCTCAGGGACTTTGCTCCTGCTCGGCCTCGCCGCCTTCGCCGCCCCGCCCAATTTGACGGCTCCGCCTCCGCCCGGCGGCAAAATTGACACGACAACCAACGACGCGCGCCTCGCCAGCCCGCAAACCTTCGCCAACGGCGAGGGCGCGGCGCGGACGCTTTCCACAGACGGCTTTTTTGACCTGCGAAACCCGTTCTTCCTGAAACTCGGAACCAACGGACGCGCCTGCGCCACTTGTCACCAACTCAGCGACGGGATGTCTGTCAGCCCGGAACATCTGCGCCAGCGCTTCGACAGCACGAAGGGAACCGACCCGGTTTTCCGACTGAACGACGGAGCCAATGCGCCCAACGCCGACGTCGCCACGCTCGACGCGCGCCACCGGGCTTACAATATGCTGTTGAGCAAGGGGCTGTTTCGGGTGCATATGCCGATCCCCGACGCGGCAGAATTCGTTCTCGACGCGGTGGACGACCCGTATCATTACGCCAGCGCCGCCGACGTGTCGCTGTTTCGCCGCCCGTTGCCCACGACAAACCTGCGCTTTCTCGCCAGCGTGATGTGGGACGGGCGCGAGGGAACCGACCCGGCCCAGATTCACGCCGCGCTGATGTCGCAGGCCCGCGACGCCGTAACGACCCATGCCGAGGGCGCCGCGCCTTCGGAAAGCCAACTGCAGCAAATCGTCGCCTTTGAAACCAAACTCTTCACGACGCAGGCGATGGACAGCGCGGCGGGCGCGCTCGACGCCAATGGCGCGCATAGCGGGCCGGAATTCCTGACCGGACAGGAGTTCTATCCGGGCGTCAACGACCCGTTCGCCGACGCCATGACCGCTGCCGCACGCACGTCTTTCAGCCTGTACGGGCTGTGGGCCATCGCCGCGCCGGGCTTGAGCGTCACGCAGTCCGCCGCGCGGGCCGCAATCCGGCGCGGCGAAGCGCTCTTCAACACGCGCACCTTCACGATTGCCAACGTGCCGGGCTTGAACGACGCCCTGAACCAGCCGCGCATTTTAGGAACCTGCGCCACCTGCCACAACGCGCCCAACGTCGGCAGTCATTCGCGGGCGCTCTTCGTCAATACCGGCGTCAGCGACGGCGCGCGGCG
>JBBRNU010000279.1:0-6426 GCA_038230115.1 Chthonomonadales bacterium
CCACCATGACGGCCAGTTCCTCGGTGCGGGTCGCGCCCAGACTGGCCTCGACCGCGCCGGGCTGCGGGCCATGCGGAAGGCCGCTCGGATGCAGGGTCAGCGATCCATCCTCGATGCCGCGCCGACTGCCGAACTTGCGGTTGCAGTAGTACAACACCTCGTCGCTTTCCAGGTTGCTGTGGTTGTAGGGAACCGGGATGGCGGCGGGGTGATAATCCAGCATTCGCGGCACGAACGAGCAGACGACGAAATTATGGGCTTCGAAAGTCTGGTGCGTGGTCGGCGGCTGATGGACGCGCCCGGTGATCGGCTCGAAGTCCCCGATGTTAAAGGCCCAGGGATAGCAATAGCCGTCCCAACCTGCGACGTCGAGCGGGTGAAAATCGTAATAGTAGGCGTACAAACGCCCGCGCGCCTTGATACGCACCTCGAAGCGGCCCGGCTCGTCGTGATCGTCGAGGGTTTCGGGCGTGCGAATGTCGCGCTCGTGATAGGGCGCGTGTTCGAGCATCTGCCCGTATTCGTTGCGGTAGCGGCGGGGGACTTCAATCGCGCTGCGCGACTCGATGACGAGCAGGCGCGTTTCCGCCGACTGTGGCGACAGGCGATAAATCACGCCGCGCGGAATCACCAGATAGTCGCCGTCGCGATAGGCCAGGGAGCCGAACTGCGTTTCCAGCCGCCCCTGCCCCTCATGCACAAAGAGCAGGTCGTCGCCGTCGGCGTTCTTGTAAAAATACGACATCGGCTCCGCCGGGCGGCACAGGCCAATCGCGACATCGGCGTTGACCAGGAGCGGCGTTCGCCCGGAAATCGGATCGCCCGTCGCGCAGAAATCCCACGTCTTCAGGTGCAAATGGCGCAGCGGCTGGTCAGGAGCCAATTGCGCCGACGCCGCTTCCGGCAGCGCCAGGGGCTGAAAATCGGCCACCTGCGTCGGCGGGCGCTTGTGATAGAGGATCGAGGCGATTCCCGAAAACCCCTCGGTTCCGAACACCTCTTCGGCATACAGGTCGCCATTGGGCTGGCGAAACTGCGTGTGTCTTTTGGGCGGTATCTGGCCCATGCGAACGTAACGGGGCATCCTACGTTTCTCCCCTACCTATGCATTCATGTGCATTCATGACGATACAAGACAATTATAAAACGATGCGGTTTTCCAACGCGCCCAGGCCCGTGATTTCCAGACGAACGACATCGCCCGTTTCGAGCCAGGGATAGGTTCCTTCGGCAAACTCCGTGATGCAGCCGGTTCCTACGGTTCCTGAGCCGATCAGGTCGCCGGGCAGCAGTCGGGTGTTACGGGAGGCGTGGGCGATCAGTTCGGCGAACGTCCAGTGCATCGCCTGCGCGTTGCCGCGCGAGTATTCCCGCCCATTCACGGTCGCGGTCATCGTCAGGTCGTAGCGAGCGCCTCGGCTCCGGTCGGCGAGGCGATAGAGTTCCAGTTCGTCCGGGGTGACGAGGAACGGCCCGACGCTGGTGGCGAAGTCTTTGCCTTTGGCCGGCCCCAAACCGACTTTCATCTCTTCGCGCTGCAAGTCGCGGGCGCTCCAGTCGTTCACAATCGTGAACCCGGCGATATAGTCGTCGGCTTCCAGAACCGGAATGTCGCTTCCGGCCCGCCCGATGACGACGGCGATTTCCAGTTCGTAATCCAATTCGCGCGTGTTGGCGGGCTTGCGAATCGGGGCGTTCGGGCCGACAATCCCCGCCGTATTGGAAAAGTAAAAGACGGGCGCGGCGTACCATTCCGGGACCATCTCCAGCCCGCGTTTTTTTCGTGCGCTGCGAACGTGCTGCTCGAAAGCGTAGAAATCGCGAAACGAGCGCGGCGCGACCGGGGCCAGCAGTTCCACCGCGTCGAGCGGCAGGCGCGACCTTGTTTCCGGGGCGGCGCGCGGTTCGCTGCCGTGAAGGAAGCGCGGTTCTCCTTCGAGGAGAAAGCCCGCTTCCTCTTCCGAAGATGCGTCCGCCGCGTCGTCCACCACGACAGCGCCGTTCACAGCGCTGTCCATCACGCCCGACCAGATTCCGGCCTGCCCCGGCTTTCGATAGCGCGCCCGCTTCATAGGGTTCCCCGACGCTCCTGCTCGGTTTCGATGGCCTCGAACAGCGCCTTGAAATTGCCCTTGCCAAAACTGTTCGACCCATGCCGCTGAATGATCTCGAAAAACAGGGTGGGGCGGTCTTCGACGGGCTTGGTGAAGATTTGCAGCATGTAGCCCTCGTCGTCCCGGTCTACCAGAATGCCCAACTCGGCCAGCCGCGACAGGTCTTCGTCAATTGTTCCGACACGCCCCGCCAGCGCCTCGTAATACGCGGGCGGAACGTGCAAAAAGGTGACGTCATTGTGCCGCAGGGCCGTCACAGTTTTGATAATGTCGTCGGTTTGCAAGGCGACGTGCTGCACGCCCGGCCCGCCGTAAAAGTCCAGATACTCTTCCACCTGCGATTTGCGCTTTCCGTCGGCGGGTTCGTTGATGGGGAATTTGATGCGTCCGCCGCCGCCCTGAACCACCTTCGACATGAGCGCGCTGTACTCGGTGCTGATGTCGTTTTCGTCGAAATGCACCAGCTGCGTGAAGCCCATAACGTTCTCGTAGAACCGTACCCATTCGTCCATTTTTCCCTGCTCGACGTTGCCGACGAGATGGTCAATGGCGCGCAGGCCGACCGGCGCGAAGGCCCGGGACTGGTAGCGCTCCGGCTCCAGCGGCTCGAAGCCCGGCGCGAAACTGCCGCGATATTTTTCCCGGCTGACGAAACTATGGGCCGTATCGCCGTAGGCTTGAATGGCGGCGAATTCGTAACGCCCGTTGGCGTCTTCCAGACAGGCGGGCGGGGTCAGGCCGATGGCTCCGCGCGCGGTCGCCGCCTGATACGCGGCAGGCACGTCGTCTACGGCCAGGGCAATTTCTTTCACGCCGTCGCCGTGCAGGGCAAGCCGGGCGTTGTCGGGATGGTCGGCGCGCAGGGGCGAGGCCAGAACAAAGATAATCTCGCCCTGCTTCAGGACGTAGCAGGCTTCGTCGCGCACGCCCGTTTCCAGCCCGGCATACGCCACGACCTCGAAGCCGAAAGCGTTGCGATAAAAGTAAGCCGATTGGCGCGCGTTGCCAACGACGAATTTCACATGATCTATTCCCTTCAGAGGGATCGAATCCGCCATGCCGTCCGTTCCTTTCCTGTCCCATTCTTGTTCTGCCGACCCGGTTGCAAAACGCAGCAAAACGCGAAAAAACCGGTTATTTTTCGTTACCGATACAGTACCTCAAAAGGTTCCAACCCCGACGCGCGAGGTTGCGTGAATTTCGCACTTTATGTCAGAATGCTTGAGAGGAATTGCATCACAGAATGCGTATAATCCTTTGTTCCCGATAAGTTTGATTCGACTAAGTTTGATTCGACGCCGGGAGGATAAATTCCTGTAAAATTTTACGGGGAGCGCGGGGTAAATGACAGCGAGGCAGGGAGACGGGTTTTATGGACTTCGAGGCCGGCGAATTGGATGCGGAAGTACGGGAGAAAATCGCGCAGGCTCGCGCTTTGCCGGAAGGCGACCGGGACGGCGCGCTGGCTTCGTTCGCCAACATCGGGGCGGCATTCGCGGCGGGCGTCGCCAACACGCCGGACAAGAACTGGTTCGCTTATTGCGACGATAGCGGCAGGACGATGGCCTGCACTTACGCCGAGTTTTTCGACCTGGCGCGGCGCACGGCGGCGTTCATGGCGAGCCGTCTCGAACTGCGGGCGGGGGATCGCGTCGCCACGCTGATGGACAACGACCCGCGCACCGTCCTGATTTACTTCGGGACGTGGCTGCTGGGCGCAACCGTCGTCCCGATCAACTGCGGCGAGGATGACGCGCGCGTTGTCTTTATGCTCGAAAACTCCGAGGCCAAAGCGGTCTTCGTGCATGAGGAGCAGGCGGGCCGTTACGCCGCGCTGACCGGAAAGCCGTCGCCTCTGCGCGCCCTGGTTTTTGGCGGCGGGGACGCGCCTGCCGGCTATGCCGGGTTCGCGCGGATGCTTCAGGACTGCCCGCCGCTTGCGCCTCTGCCCGACCTGAAACCCGCGACCGAATGCCTGATTATCTACACGTCGGGAACGACCGGAGCGCCAAAAGGCGTGGTACTGGAACAGGCAAATTTGCTGGCCGACGCCCGCAGCATCGCGCAATGGCATCGCTTCGGGCCAGACGATCGCGCGCTGTGCGTCCTGCCGATCCACCACGTCAACGGGATTGTTGTGACGCTGATGACCCCGCTTTGTTCGGGCGGGAGCGTCGTATTAAGCCGCCGGTTTCGCCCGCGCGCCTTCTGGAAAACTCTCGCCGAGGAGCGCTGCACGTGGGTCAGCGTCGTGCCGACCGCCCTGGCGTTTCTGTGTGAAGACGCCGCCGATCTGGACGCTTTCGACCTGACACGCTTTCGGCACATCGTCTGCGGGGCCGGGCCGCTGACCGTCGAGGGCGCGCGTCGGTTCGACCAGCGCTTCGGCGTTCGCGTCGTGCATGGCTACGGCCTGTCGGAAACCACCTGTTATTCCAGCTTCCTGCCGATTGACCTGGACGAAACGGCGTATCGTTACTGGATGATGGAATGCGGGTTCCCGTCCATCGGCTGCCCGATTTCCGCCAACGAGATGGCGATCCACGACGCCGAAGGGCAGGCGCTGCCCGAAGACGCGCGCGGCGAAATCGTGATTCGCGGCGTCAACGTCATGAAGTATTATTTCAAGCGGCCCGACGCCAACCGGGACGCCTTCGCGCACGGCTGGTTTCGCTCCGGCGACGAGGGCTTTTATCGGCGCGGGACGGACGGGCGCGACTATTATTTCATCACGGGGCGCTTGAAGGAATTGATCATTCGGGGCGGCGTCAACTATTCGCCCTTCGACATTGACGAGGCGCTGACCGCCATTCCCGGCGTGAAGGCGGCGATGGCGGTCGGGTTCGAGAACGCTTATTACGGCGAGGAAGTGGGCGCGTATGTGCAGTTGGAGGCAGGAGCCAGCCTGACCGAAGCCGAAATTATCCGGGCGTGTCGCGCGCGGCTGCCGTTTGCGAAATCGCCCAAAGTGGTAATATTTGGAGAGACGTTCCCGGTCACCTCGACCGGCAAATATCAGCGGGGCAAATTGAAGCCGCTTTTTGCGGCCTGGCGAGACCATCAGTTCCGCGCCGAAGACCCTGCGAAAGAGACAACGAAGAACGCCCATGAGAACAAGTGACGTTTTGGAAACCCCTGCCGCGCCGGGGCTGACGACGGGCCAATCGCCGTTCATCGAGCAGGCGCGGCGCGAGGGCGACCTGTACATCACGCAGCCTTACAAATTGTATTCGCCCGCCAATCACGCAGCGTGGGCGCGGCTGTACGCGCGCATGGAACCACGCTGGCAAAAATACGCCAACCCGCACTTTCTGGCCGGGATCGCCAGCCTGTGCCTGAGCCGCGATCGCGTCCCGGCGCTGGACGACGTGAATAAATTTTTGTGTCCGCTCACCGGCTTCAAGGCCAAAGCGGTCAGCGGGTACGTTCCGGCCTTCGCCTTCTTCGACAGCCTGCGAAACCGCGAGTTTCCGACGACGATCACGCTGCGCGACGCCGCGCGCCTGGATTATCTGCCGGAGCCGGACATTTTTCACGACATCGCGGGTCACGTCCCGATGCATACCGACCCCGCCTTTGCAGAAACCCTGGTTCGGTTCGGCGAATGCGCGCACACGGCGGCGGAAATCGGGGCGAGTTTGCCGGACGAGGCCGAGCGCATTCAGCGGCTTTCCAGCATCTACAAGGCGATGGCGCGGTTCTTCTGGTTCACTATCGAGTTCGGGCTGATGCGCGGCAGGGACGGCCTGAAAGCGTATGGCAGCGGTCTGCTGAGTTCGCACGGCGAAATCGAACACGCCATTGACTCGCCCGACGCGCAGCGCTATCCTTTGCAGTTGGAATGGGTCGTCAACCAGCATTTCGAGATTGACCATTACCAGCCGCTGCTGTTCGTTGTGGACTCGTTCGACCATCTTTTCGAGTTGGTCGGGGAGTTGGAACGCTGGATGCGGGCCGGAAAACTCAACCACGTCGCGCCGGGCGAGCCTGCCTTGAGCGAGCGGGATTTAGCCAGTTTTCTGCACGCCTCGCAGCAGTCCGACGCCCGCCGCGCTCCGTAGGAATCGGCTTGATAATTGCCTTACGCAGACGATCAGTTTGCCGGGAATTGAAAGCGCCTGCCGCCTGCCGGAGGTTGAAAACCCCCGGCAGGAAAAACAAGCGTCCTGAGGACGCCCAATTCGCTCACGCCATGAACGCGCGCCGATAAAGCAGTCAGCCACCTAACCCCCCACCCCCTCCCAATCGCCGACGCGCTCCCCATTCCCCACCGGGGAAGGGGGAGTCCGGACATCGTGTGGAAGGCGCAAAC
>JBBRNU010000280.1:0-6411 GCA_038230115.1 Chthonomonadales bacterium
ACAATGCTGAGGGACGCATTGTCGAGCCACAGATGCCGCGCGCTCGTGATCGGGGCGTCGAGCGCGTCGCACAGCAATAAGCGCAGGCTGCCGCCATGTCCGACGATCACGACATCGCCGCGTTCCTGCTCCGCCAGAATCAGCGCCAGCGCCGCCCGCATCCGCGATTGAACGGCTTCCAGGGTTTCGGATTCGGGGGGCCGATGCCGGTACGAGTCGCGCTGAACCCGCGTCAGCAAGTCGCCCTCGCCGCGCGCCTCGATCTCGGCCCGGTTCAAGCCTTCCCACGCGCCCAGCATCGTTTCGCGCAGGAGCGGCGACGTTCGCACGTCCAGACGCAGGGCGTCGCCGATGATTTGCCCGGTCTGCCGCGCCCGGATCAGGTCGCTCGTCCAGACGGCCTGCGGCGGCGTGGAAAGCGCGACGAGCCGGGCGGCAAGCTGCTGCGCCTGCGCGACCCCGGCTGCGTCGAGCGGAATATCCGTATGGCCCTGGAACCGCGCGTCCCGGTTCCAGGCCGTAATGCCGTGCCGCGCGAAGTACAGGCGGCGAATTGCGTCCGCCATCGCCTAACGCGGACGCGGGGCGGGCGTCATGCCGCCGGGCGCTCCTGGCGCTCCCATGCCCGGCGGCGGCGTAAACTCTTTGGAACCGGCGGGCGGCGTGAAGGCGAACGCCGTGGGCGCGACCGCCGCGTTCACGTTCTGCTGTGAGAAATCGAACGTGATGTTGGAGCGCGTGCCGGGCTGATAAATCTTTAGCAGATGGTAGTTCTGCTTATCAATCGTATATTGAACCGGCTTGGCCGCCTTGATCTGCTCCAGATACCGGGCTTTCTGTTCCGCCGTGATGGTCGGGGGAAAGGTCGCCGGGGCCATCGGCTTAATTTGCACGGTATAAACGGCGTGACCCGTTGCTGACGCGGGCGTAAGCGTCAGTCCGGGAGCGTTCGGGTTGGGCATAAGCTGCCGAAACAGCTGCATCAGCGACACGGTCGGCGGGGCGGGCGACTTGCGGTACTGCTTCAGCGACGGCGAGTAATCGTACAGCGTTTTGCCATCCGACGAGATCGTGCGCCCGAAGCTGGCCGCTTTCGCCGCGTTCGCTCCGGTCGCGGTCGCCGACATCTGCACCTGGAACATATTGGGCGCGCGGAATTTGATCTTCTGCACAATCGTGTTCGAGGACGGCTTGCCCGCGAGCGGCGTGCCGACCTGATTGATCGTCACCACGCCGTCGAAGGACTTGGCCCCGGCGTACACGGCTTCCATTTTTTTCACCACGTCCTGCGCCGCGCTGTCGGCGGCGCGGGCCGTCACCGGCAGCGTCGCGGCCAGAGCCGAGACCGCGAACGCGCGCGAGGCGGCGAGTCGAATAAACATGCAATTCTCCTTGAGTAACGCCCCGCGGGCGTGATGAACTACGGCTTGCTTCCCGGACGTTTCGGGAAATTCGGAAAATAATGCGAAAGAAAGCGAAAATCTCGACAAGCGCGGGTTATGCGCGCCCTCCCTCGTCCGCAACGCTTCCAAAGCAAACGGCATAGTATACCATACGGAAAACCCGCGCCCGCCGTCACAATACGCCCGCCCGTCAGGAATTGGCCGGGAGAACCGCCCCTCGAATCGGCAACGATGCTGCGCCGCCTTTTGTTCCGACCGGCAGGACGCTGCGCCGTTTTCCCTTACGCACGCTCGACGACATTGACGCGCAGCTCGTGCGCGCCGTCCGCACGGGCGACCTCATAATAATAAAACAACTCGTGACCGACCGGCAGCACGTCAACGTAGCGCAGGCTGCCGCTGCCTTCCGGCGACCGAAGCGCGGCTTGCTGCGGCGACAACGAGTAAAAGGTTCGCAAATCGAAGGTCGCCGCCAGCCCGGTCCTCTCCTCGTAGTTATCCGCGACTGATGCGCCGCCATCATAGAACGCGAGATAGCCTCCGCCCTCGACGGGCAGCAGCGCGCCGATCCGCCGGCAGTAATTGTCCCACGCGGCGTGCGGGCCGGCTGCCGCCTTTCCCGCCGGTTCGCCGGCGAGCGCGGCGACGCCCGATGGGGAAAGCGAGCCAGGCGCGAGAATGCCTGCGCCTGAGACGGGCGGATTATTCGGGCCAAGCGGCGAAATGTCGCCGATCCACTGAAAATGGCGTCCATCGCCGCTGATCGCCGCCCCGGTTCGCGAGCGCGTCAGGCCCGTGCTGTAAATGTCGCCGCTGGCGTGCTTGCGCGGCTCCTCGCCCGGCGTTCCCGGCTCCGACGTGGCGTAGCTGGCGAGCAGATAATACATCCGCCCGATCTGAAACACGTTGGGGTCTTTGACGCCCTCGCCGCCCACGTCGGCAGCCGTCAGCAGGGGCGTCGCCGTGCGCGTATCGAACTGATCCGGTTCGTCGGCCTCCATGAGACTGATGCGCCACCGCCCGTCGCTCGGCTCGACGTGGCCCAGATAGAGCCGCCAGCGCCCGTCGAAGCCGCGCAGCAAACTGGCGCGTTCCAGAGAAAGCGCGTTGAGCGAAGATTTCGGCATCGCCCAAATGTCCGTGAAGGCGATCCCATCGTCGCTGGCCGCGATCCGGCACTCGACGCCGCGCCCCTGCTCGCGCGGCTGACGCAGGCGATACACAAGAAAAAACGTGTCGCTCTGGGCGTCGAAAGTGGCGCAGGGCGCTCCCGCCCACCAGCCTGGCCCGCCCTCCAGCGGCTCCCGCACCCGCAGTCCCTCGGCGGGATCGAATAAGGGCGTGGCGCCAAACGTTTTGCCTTGCCTGTTCATATCGGCTGCGCCCTCCTTGAAGCGGCGGTTCTGAGTTCGCCTGATTGCCTGCGACGCCCTGAATTTACTTTACGGCGTAAGGAGGCGATTCGGGTCGCCCGGCAGGATTTTATTTTCCCGTAAAATTCCGGGTCAGGCCGCCAAATGTTAAGGCCACAATAAATTTTACGGAAAAACAGGAAATTTTCGCGAATCGGGCGGAAACCCGGAAACGTTTGGCACGATCCTTGCATAATCTATAAGTGAGGACGACCGTAAAAATCGGGGCTGGCGCTTCTTTGCGCCGCCATAGTACGTTACCCGGTTTTTGCGCCTCAATGCCAGCCCTAGCGCGAAGAAGCCTTGAAAGGCCAGAAACAGCACAGACGCTGACGCCCAGACCTGCGGGCCGACGGAAAGCGAACCCTTTGACGACGCGGCGACCGGCCCGACCCGGCGCTTGCCCAGGCGCGAGCCATTCGGCCTGCGCGTCGTCACAGAGACCCACTGCGCCACACTGCAAAAGCAAGGAGCTAGCGCCAATGTCCAGTAACGAAAATCGTGTGCAGGGAACGCCGACGGTCGCCGCGCCGCGCCGCTGCGCGTTCTATCAGGCCGAAATGGCTCCGACAGCGCGGGCGACGGAGAAAAACATCCTCGCCGTCAGCGCCCTGACCCACCGCTGCCTCATCAATGCGGGCAAAACGTCCGGGCCGGACGGCAACCAGATTGGCCCGACCGCCTGCACGCCCGACCGTCAGTCGGCCTGCCAGACAAGCCGTCGCCAGGCGTTGATGCGCCTGCACGCCACGCTGCCCTCCATGCGCTCGGCAGCATAAGTTCGATTTTAGGCTCGTTCGTAAGAGGCCGCGCGGCGCTGAAAATCAGCCCGACGCGGCCTGTTTTCGTTTCGGCGACAGACGCCGCGCGATTGAGATTTCGGGCGGGAGCGGCTCACTGGCTGCCGAAAATGGAACCTTCTGACGGCCTGCCCGAAATTGAAAGACTGGCAGGAAAATGCCCGTGTCGGGCGATCCGTCGGGCGGTTTTTGGCATCGGAAGTTGTTTCTAAAGCAGCATGGCTTGAAGATGAATTTGCGTTCCCGCCAGGGCTTTCGAGACCGGGCAGTTCGCTTTGGCGGTTTCGGCATGGGTCTGGAACCCGGCGGCGTCCAGGCCCGGAACGCTGGCTTCGGTCGCCAATTCGATCTGCGTAATCGCGAAACCCTCGCCCGCTTTGTCCAGATGCACGCGCGCGGTGGTATGGATGCGCGCGGCGGGCGTCCCGGCCTGGGCCAACTGCGCCGCCAGCGCCATCGAAAAACATCCGGCGTGCGCGGCCCCGATCAACTCTTCGGGGTTTGTCCCCGCGCCGTCTGCGGAGCGCGACCGCCAGTCGTAGGAACCTTGAAACGCGCCGCTGCCCAATTTCACCGTCCCCTTGCCCTCCAACAGATTGCCCTGCCATTCGGCCTCGGCATTTCGAACCGGCATTGTTTGCTTCTCCTTCGATGTTTTGTTGTCGGCTGTTCAGGAAGAGCCGTCTTTTCAACTGCGGGCCAAGATCATTTGGAAGCGCCAGATCAGCGAACGGGACTCCAAAGGTTGGCGCCACAGCGCCGTTATTGACTTCCCCTCGTTTTGCGCGGCGCTACAGCAGTGAAAACCCGGCCTCCTCGTCCTCAATTACCGTGCAGGCAAGATTGGAGTTCGTGCAGGCTTCCAGTAAACTTGTACGCATCGCTTCCAGATTAGGCCGCAAAGAATGAAAAGCGAATTGCTGGAAGTAGGGGCCGTCCGGCAGAATGCAGTATTGAAAATCTTTGCAGAGCGTTTCGACGCCCTCTCGACGCAGACACATTTCAGAAATACGCTTCCAATACTCCAAAGCGAGTTTGTCTTTAGCGAGGCTCAGTTGATAGATTGTATCCAAATAAGCGCGCAATTCGGTGACAGAGCCTTTGCTTAAGAAAATGCGCGGGCTATCTTCTCCTTGAAAATAAGGCCAGATAGTATCTTCATCGAGTTCCTTTGCGGACAAGGAGAAAACGACAAACATCCTGTCAAAGAAAACGGGGAGGCAGGCTAATTTCTCCCTGTAAAAGAGACGCAGCGCTTCCGCCTGTAAAACGCCGACTTCGCCCATGCACCATACACGGCTGCCATCGCTCAGCAAGGGCTTGATTGCCGCCCCTATGAATTTTCGAGAAATTGAATCTTTCAGACACCCCGCATAGTCGCGCAATGAAGGTTGGCATATTTTGTTACGCGCGACTTCTTCCTGGGTAGGTTTTTGGACTTGCGACTGCTTGATGGAGACGATTATTCGGCAGGTATGCTCGTGAGCCGCTAGTTCTGCAGGCAGTATAGCGGCATTGTCCCCATATCTAGAATGTCGTTCGAGGAGAAGCAAGCATTGTCCTTGCTTGCCGTGAAGCGCGTTCCGTTCAGCATCCTCCAGCATTTCTTTTCAGTCCCGTCTTTGCCGCCGCGCAGTTCCCCATTCTACGCTGCAAAGTCTAGCATAATTGCGGTAATCGCACGATGCTTTTCCCCGTTGCATATAGCGTAAATCAAGTCAAGCCGCTTCGGAGCCGCGACGCTTGCGCGCCAGTTTCCGCTTTTACGCCCCGCAACCCTACTGATGTTGAAGATCAGAAGGGGAATTTATACGGCGTGTCGAATCCAGCGTAAAATTCGCCGCCGAAGTTTTGCCGACGAAACACGGTTTTCCGGCTTTGATGAGAACGTTGGGAGGGGAGGGCAAAGATTGTATGAACCGGAAAATGCGACGCTACGCTTTGCTTGTCCTGCTCATTTTCGCCGTTGCGCCTCGCGTCGGCAGCGCGGTCTTCCAGGCCGCCGCGCCGCAAGATGCTCCGCCTGATCCCAAACGCAGTTCGCAAGTTCCTTTCCGCGCCGCCGCTGACGGGACGCCGATTGTGCCGATGATATTTCCCGTTTTGGGCAAGGTTCATTGGGTTACAGCTTCGCGCCCAATGGCGAAGGGGGCAGGCGCGCTCATCATGGGCAGGACTTGATGGCTCCCAAAATGCGCCCGCTGGTCGCTGCATTCAATGGCCGCGTCTTCTTTTACAAAGCGGCTCCAGGCGGTCATAATATGCTCACGCTGGACGGCGACAACGGCTGCGCTTGCACCTATATGCACATCAACAACGACACGCCGGGAACCAACGACGGGCTGGGGTCGGAAGAATACGCTTTTCCCGCCAGTCTCCATTCCGGCGACCATGTAATTGCCGGGCAGCTCATTGCGTTTGTGGGCAATAGCGGCAACGCCGAAACGGTGGGGCCGCACTGTCATTTCGAGATGTGGCTGCAAAGACGCTGCATCAATCCCGCGCCCTCTCTGCGCGCCGCGCAAAGCATTGCGGCGCCCCGCGTCGCGCTCGCTTCTCCGGAAATCCATCCGGCGGCAGGCGAAGTGCGTCTCGACGGCGTTATCCGCAGCATAAACCCTTCCACCGGCGTAGCGATTATCTCCCTCGCCGCCACAACCCGCCCGAATAGCGGCAGCGCGTCCATCGTCAGGCCGGTACGCAAATGGCTTGATCTCAAGGGAGCCACGCTGGAGGGACTGCCGGGCGACGAAAAAACGCCCGCGCTTGCCGACTTGACGGAAGGCGCGGCGATTC
>JBBRNU010000281.1:0-6408 GCA_038230115.1 Chthonomonadales bacterium
GCTTCGGGCATAGTCTGGGCCAGGCCGAGGGCGAGCCGGGCGCGATGGCCCGATTTCCCCGCGCGCAGTCGCTCGCCGACGAAGCCATCGCCTGTCGGCAGACGATTGTTCGGCTCGGCTCCGCCGGAGAAAAACGCCGGACGCCGCGTCTGGCCGATAACGCGCCGCCCGCTACGACCTTGAGCAGCCCGATTCGACACGGCGACCAGGTTTACGGCGTCGTGGAAGTGTATTTCGCGGATCGGCGCGACGTCTCCGGCGACGAGCGCGACCTGCTGACCGCCTTCGCCGACCAGACCGCGACCGCCCTGCAAAAAGCCGATTTGTACCAGCAGGTCGCCGCGCAGCGCCGCCAGCTCCAATCCATTTTCGACAACGCCCCGGTCGGCATTCTGTATTTCGACACGGACTGTCGAGCGGTCGCGGTCAATGCCGCCGCCGCCGCAATGTATCACCTGCCTGCCGAAGAGATTATCGAGCGGCATTCCAAAACGTTCATCCACGACCTCTCGCCGGAGATATTCGAGAAGGCGCGCAAGGGCGAGGCGTTCCATGCCAGCCACTACGTTTACCATGCGCCCGGCGACGGCGAAATCGTCTGCGACGTTTCCCTGCTGCCGGTTCGCGATGAGCAGGGGCAGGTGGCGGGTCTGCTGCTGCTGAGTTTCGAGGTGACGGCGCTGGTGCAGGCGCAACAGGAGGCGGATACGGCTCGGCGGTCGGCGGAAAACGCCCTCGCTGAGGTGCGCGCCACGCAGACGCAAATGGTGCAGATGGAAAAAATGCGGGCCATCGGCGAACTTGCCAGCGGCGTCGCCCACGATTTCAACAACGCCCTGATGACGATTCTGGGCTATGCGGAACTGGCTGAAGACACGCTGGATGACACCGGCGCGCTGGAAAATAATCTCGCCATCATCAAAAAAGCCGCGATGGACGCGGCCACGACCGTCGAGCGCTTGCAGCGGTTCGCCCGCCAGCGGGTTGTGGCGAACGGCCCGCCGACCGACATCAACGGGATCGTACAGGATGTGGTGCAGATGACTCGCCCGCGCTGGCGCGACGCCGCGCAGAAAGAGGGGCGGCGGTATCAGGTCGAGACCGATTTGCAGCCGCTTCCGCTCGTCGCCGCCGAGCCGAGCGGCCTGCGCGAGGTGCTGATCAACCTGATTCATAACGCCCTCAACGCGATGCCGACGGGCGGCGCGCTGACGCTTTCGACCCGAACGCACGGCGAGGACGGCATTGAAATCGAGGTGCGCGACACAGGATCGGGCATGACGCCCGAAGTGGTCGCCCGCATTTTCGACCCGTTCTTCACGACGCGCGGCGTGGAAGGAACCGGCCTGGGGCTGGCGGTCTCGTGGGCCATCATTCAGCGGCACGGCGGAACCATCGAAGTGGCGAGCGAGCCGGGGCAGGGATCGCGCTTTTTCCTGCGCCTGCCCGTCGGCGCGGGCAGCGAAACCGAACGACCCGCCCCGCGCGCGACGCCCGCGCCGCTTCAGGCGGGCCAGGACGCGCAGGTTCTGGTGGTGGACGATGAGCCGTTCGTCGCCAGCATTCTGACGAGCATTCTGACCCGGCACGGCCATCACGTCACGATGGCGCATAGCGCGGAAGAGGCGCTGGAATATCTTCGCGCGCCCGGCGCGGCGTTGCAACTGGTGATCACGGATCACGGAATGCCCGGCATGACCGGCCTGCAATTGATTGCCGAGATCAAGCGCACACATCCGCATCTGCCCGTGCTGCTGCTGACGGGGTGGGGCGAAAGCCTGCTGCACACACACGTTACGGAAACGCTGCCCGACGCCGTTCTGGGCAAGCCGATTGACCAGACCGATCTGCTTAACGCCGTGACGCGCGCCCTGCGCGAGAACCCGACCGGGGCGGAGCGCAGCGAAGCGTGAAAAAGGACAAAGGCCCCGACAAAGCCGCGCTGGAGGCCGAGCGTGACCGCAACGCCAAAAAGAGCATCGCGTACAACCGCCGCGCGCGGCACGAATACGAAATCGAGGAAACCTTCGACGCCGGGCTGGTGCTGGTCGGCACGGAAGTGAAGTCGCTGCGGGCCGGGCAGATCAATTTTCAGGACGCTTTTTGCCGCGTCGAGAACAACGAAGTCTGGCTGTACAACATGAACATTACGCCCTACGAGCAGGGCAACCGCTACAATGTGGAGCCGCGCCGCAAGCGCAAAGTGTTGCTGCACGCCTGGGAAATCGCCAAACTGCGCGCGGAAACCGAGCAAAAGGGGCTGACCCTGGTTCCCTTATCGCTGTATTTCCAGCGCGGTTTCGCCAAGATGGAACTGGCCCTCGCCAAAGGCAAAAAACTCTACGACAAGCGCGAAGCCATTTCCGAGCGCGACCAGCAGCGCGAAGCGCAGCGGCAGGCTTTCGGGCGGGACTAGCCGCCCCGCCTCTTACCCAACCCCCCAAACTCCTCCCATCGGTCTGACCGTGTCCCTCCATGCCATGCTGAAAGGCGCGTGGAACGGGATGGCGGCTCCATCTAAAAGGCGCGTCGAACGGGATTGAAACCCCGTTCTGATACGCAAAGCCCGCCTGCGCGGGCTGCAATGCCGCCTCCTAGGTAACCGCGAGAAGGAAACGCCTCTATCCTTGACGAACTGTGGCGACGAGAAACGGGCCTTCCTGCCCAGCCTTCCCAACGATTGAATTTGCAGCAGGGCGTGTCGCGCCCGCTTGCGGGCCGGGCGGAACGTGGAAAGGCTTCCCCTTCTTTTCTTAGATTCCCTGGAGGAAACTGTGACGTCTGTTTTGAGCGGAACCGAAATCAAAACGCGGATGCGCGGGGCATTTCCGGCCAAACTGGTGATTACCCCCATTCTCAACGAGGGCCAGCAGATACCGGATCACGCGGCGGCGGTGGATTTGCGGCTCGGCCCGCAGTTCATTGTCGCCAAGCGTTCGCACTTCGCCGAGATTGACGCCCGCGACGCCGACGCGCTTTCCACCGTGTACCAGTCGCAGGAGCATTTCGACGTGGGCATGGAAGGCGAGATTGTCATTCACCCGCAACAGTTTTTGCTCGCCGCCACCCTGGAATACCTGCGCGTGCCGATGGATTTGACCGGCTCGGTCATCGGGCGCTCGTCGTGGGGGCGCATCGGGCTGATTATCGCGACCGCGACCGCCGTGCATCCCGGCTTCACCGGCTGCCTGACCCTGGAACTGCAAAACCTGGGAGACACCCCGATTGTACTGCATCCCGGAACCCGCATCGCCCAAATCGCTTTCTATCAGGTCGGGGCCGACCCGAACCATATTCCCCCCAACGTGTTCCGCGCCAAGTACGTCGCCGCCATCGGCCCGGAAATCAGCCGCCTGGGGAACGACGCCGACTGGAAAATCATCAACCGCTTGAAACGATAAAGTCGAAGCGCTGACCCTTGCAGTCGCGCAACGGAACGAACGCTATGCAACAAACCGCTTTTCTGCGCCTTCTTTTCCTCGGTACGGTCTGTTTAGTCCTGCGCGGCGGGGCAGGGGCGGGGGCGCGGCCCGATGACGTCAACAGCGCCGCGACCGCCAAAACGACGGACGCGAAAGCCGTTGTCGTTCGCCTGCCCCTGACCACGACCGGCGCGGCGTCGCCGATCGCCAGCCCGGTTCCCATGCCGCTGAAACTTCAGCCGACGCCGCCTGCGAATGTGCAAAAAATACCTGCCGACCTCGCCGCCCCGCAGTTCGCGTCGTTTACGCTCGGCCCGAAAGACGCCCCGACAACAATCACGGTCGCGCTTGACGCGCCGTTGCGGGGCGAGCCGCGTCTGGTGGTGGACGCCAATGGCGACGGCGACCTGACCAACGACGCGCCGGTCGCCTGGACGCTCGAACCCTACAAGGCCAACAGCGGCGGCGCGTTCCAGCGGCGCGTCGGCGACGCGACACTCACGGCCCGCTACGGCGACAAATCCCTGCCGCTCCACGTTCGCTTTTTTCAGTACGACCCCGACGACACTGAACGCGCGCTGTACCACGACACCCTCTTTGCGACGGCGGAATACGCCCGCTCCGGCAGCCTGACGCTGGGCGGCAAGACATACGCCGCCGCGCTGTCCGATCCGAATTTGACCGGCGATTTCCGGGGCCGCGCGGCGGATTACGCCAACGTCTATTTGCTGATTGACGTGAACGGCAACGGAACCTTCGACGCGCGCGGCGAGGCGTATGACATCGCGCAGCCGTTTACCATCAAGGGCGTCACCTATGAAATCGCCGATATGCGCGCGGACGGCGACTCGTTCGCCGTGCGGAAGTCGGCGCGAACCGCGCCGGAGATACTGCCGCCCCCGGATTTGCGGAACGGACAGCCCGCGCCCGCGTTCGCGGCCAAGACAACGGACGGGCGAACCGTGAAATTTCCGTCCGACTACCAAGGCCGTCTCGTCCTGCTCTATTTCTGGGCCTCGTGGTGCGGGGATTGCGCCAACAACGCGCCGTTCGTTCTCAGCGCGTACCCGCGTTTTCATTCGCAGGGCGTGGACATTCTGGCCGTCAGCCTGGATCATCCCGACGCGCTGGCGCAGATGCAGGCGTATACGCGCGAAAAAAACATGCCCTGGCCGCAAATCTTCGACGCCAAAATGTGGCGCGGCGACCTCGCCCAACTCTACTACGTGCAGGAAATACCGACCGCCTATCTCGTGGACGGCGATACGGGCGCATTGCTGGCAGGCGGCAAAGAACTGGAAGGGGCCAAACTCGCCCCGACGCTGGAAAAGGTTCTGGCGGCGCGACGAAACGCGACGAGATGAGTTTTTCGCTCGGCAGCCTCTCCTGATAGGTTCATGGAAACTGTTGGGTCTACCCTCATCCCCGGCCCTTCTCCCTGCATGGGAGAAGGGAGCGAAGGTAGTGACGTTTGCCTTTGCATAAAACGGGAGAGAAGGCGTAGGGTTGGCGCGTTAGAGGTAGGAAGAAGGGAAAGAGCCTTGCCTCGGCGCATCGGCATTGCGGATTTAGCCCGCGCAGGCGGGCTTCGCATTTCAGAACGGGCATTCATGCCCGGTCGTGCGGGCCTTCGGCATTGGCATTTTGCCCTCGAAGGAGGGCATCGCGTTTCAGAACGGGGTTTCAATCCCGTTCTGCCCGGTTCCAACGATTCGAAACGATTTCCCTACGCGCCCTTAACCTCCCGCAACAGGATTACGCCAACGTGCAACTCAAAAAACTGCAGCTGCTCGGCTTCAAAACATTCGCCGACAAGACCGAAATCGAAATTGATCAGGGACTGACGGCGATTGTCGGCCCGAATGGGAGCGGCAAATCCAACATTGTGGACGCGCTGCTGTGGGTTCTGGGCGAGCAGAATCCGCGTTTATTGCGGGGCGCGACCGGGCAGGACGTGATTTTCGCGGGAACCGACAAGCGTAAGCCGATGGGCATGGCCGAAGCGCGGCTCACCATTGACAACAGCGACGGCAGCCTGCCCATCCAATTCGGCGAGGTCACGATCACGCGGCGCGTTTATCGTTCGGGCGAAAGCCAGTATCAGATCAACGGGTCGGCGTGCCGCCTGAAGGACATTGTTGAGCTGTTCATGGACACGGGCGTCGGCAAAGGCGCGTATGCGTTCGTCAGCCAGAGCGAGATTGACGCCGTGCTGTCGGCCCGCCCGGAAGACCGGCGCGAGCTGTTCGAGGAGGCGGCGGGCCTGAAAAAGTATCGCGTGAAGAAGCGCGAAGCCCTGCGAAAGCTCGAATCGGCGGAAGGAAACTTGAACCGCGTGCGCGACATTCTGCACGAACTGGCGGATCAGCAAGCCCCGATGGAGCGGCAGGCGCAGGAGGCCCGCCGCTATCTGCTGCTGCAAGAGCGGCTGCACGAAATCGAGGCGGGCCTGCTCGTCACGGAACTGCAAAAGGCGGATTACGAATTGTTCGCGGGGCGGCAGGAGCGCGAGGACGATCAGGCGCGCTTGCTGCAATGGGACGCCGAATTGACCCGGCTGGAACGAAACGGCGAGGGCGTGGGCGAGCGGCTGGCAGGCACGGAAAGCGAGATGGACGCGGTTCGCCTGGCGCAGCAGAACGCTTTGCAGACGGTCGAGCGCGTGGAAAGCCAACTGGCTCTGATGTCCGAGCGCGGACAGACGGCGGAGCGCGGGCAGGCTCGCCTGGCGCTGGAACTCGAAGACATCGCCGCGCAAATCGCCAATCTGAGGAATAACCAGGCGCTGGATCAATCCGATCTGGCGCTGACGCAGGACGAGGAGGCGCAGCGGCGCGAAGAGTGGAGCGCGCAGCGGGCAAGCCTGGAGGCGCTGGAAGCGGCAGTCGGCGAGGCGACCCGGCAGGCGGAAACCCGGCAGGCCGAGCGAATGCGACTGGCGCAGGAACGGGCCGGACGCGAGGCCGCGCTCAAAGCCGCGCAGGAA
>JBBRNU010000282.1:0-6397 GCA_038230115.1 Chthonomonadales bacterium
GACCAGCGAGCGGTATTTTCTGTCGGCGCATCGCATGCTCTCCTCAATTCAAGCCTTATCCCCGGAAGCCAACGCCTGGCAAATTGCGCTCAGTTCGCCCTTGTAGCAAGCGGCGCTTGCCGGGCGACTTTTCAGCGAGCGTGGCATTCAGGCGACAAGCCTGCGACGACCGCGCCAGCCAATCGCCCATGCAGCCGGGCCGCGTCGGAAGCAAGATATTAAACTTATAGCGGGACGTCGGGCGTTTTCTGCAAAGGGAATTTTCATGCGACGCATTTTTTGTTTGGCGCTGACGGTTTTGGGGATTTTATTGGCGCGCAGTCCGGCGAGAGCGCAGCAGGGCGCGGCGCAGGCAGAGACTGGGCATACGCTGACGGGCGTTATTCGCCGCCATTCCGATTTTCGCTCGCGCTTTTTTGCGTATGGCCGCGACCTGCTCGTTTACCTGCCGCCGGACTACAACCGGCATTCCAACGCGCGCTACCCGGTTCTTTATCTGCACGACGGGCAAAACGTATTCGACGCCGCCACGTCGCCGATCTCGAAGCAGGAATGGCAGGCCGACGAGACGGCGGAAAGGTTGATTGCGGCGGGGACGATAGAGCCGCTGATTATCGTGGGGATCGGCAACGCGGGCGCGCGGC
The DNA here is from genome assembly GCA_038230115.1 of Chthonomonadales bacterium. Lineage (GTDB taxonomy): Bacteria > Armatimonadota > Chthonomonadetes > Chthonomonadales > Chthonomonadaceae > JBBRNU01. The sequence continues at coordinate 645 of JBBRNU010000282.1, forward strand.
GCATGGCGGAATATACGCCCACGCGCGACGCGAAATACGGCGGCGGCGAAGCCGATGCGTATGGCCGCCTGCTGGCAGAAGAGGTGAAACCGTTTATTGACCGGACGTACCGAACGCGCCGGGACGCGGCGAATACGGGGCTGGGCGGGTCGTCGCTCGGCGGGCTGGTCACACTTTATTGCGGCCTGAAATGCCCGCGCACGTTCGGCAAGCTGGCGGTCGTATCGCCCTCGATCTGGTGGGACAAGCGATTCATCGTGCGGCAAGTGGAGGGGCTAACGGCGAAAACGCGGCAGCGCGTCTGGCTCGACATGGGGACGCAGGAGGGCGGGCGAGACGACTGGCAGTCCAGTTTGGACGACGCCCGCGCTCTGCGCGACGCCCTGCTTGCCAAAGGCTGGCGGCTGGACGGCGACTTGAAGTACGTGGAGGCGGCGGGCGCGATTCACAGCGAAACGGCGTGGGCGGCGCGGTTCGGGGACGTTCTGCGCTTCCTCTTTCCGCGCAAATGATCCGTCCCCAGTTCGCTGGCGACGGGAAGCAGCGGAGCGGAACGGCGTGTTCTCTTTGAATGCGGTTTATTCTACGAGGCCGCCGCGCGCAGCCAGCATTGCGGCTTCGGTGCGGTCGTTGACCTGGAGTTTCATCAGGATGTTGGAGATGTGATTTTTCACGGTCTTCTCGGAGATGAACAGGGTCTCGCCGATCTCGCGGTTGCGCTTGCCGGTCGCCACCTCTCGCAAAACTTCGACTTCGCGGGCGGTCAGCTCGGAGAACAATTTCGTATCGGCGAGCCGCTGCGAGGAAACGCGATTGAATTCCTGGAGGACGCGGGCGGCGATGCCGGGATGCAGGCGGCTGCCGCCCTCGGCGATGGCGCGGATGGCCGCGACGGTCTCCTCAATCGGGCTGTCTTTCAGAACGTAGCCGGTCGCCCCTGCTTTGATCGCCTGAAACACATTGGTGTCGTCGTGGTAGATCGTCAGGATGCAGACGCCGAGCGCGGGCAGGGCCAATTTCGCCTGCTGCGTCAGGGCGATGCCGTTCATTTTGGGCATATTGATGTCGGCGAGCAGCACGTCCGGCGTTTTTTCGCGTACCAGACGCAGCGCGGCCTCGCCGTCTCCGGCCTGCCCGACCACGAGCAGGTCGTCTTCCAAGGCCAGCAGGCGCGCGAGGGCGTCGCGGGTCAGCCACTCGTCTTCCGCAATAACAATTTTGATTGGGTTCATCGGATTGGGTTGATGGCAGCGTTGGGTTTGAAACCTTGTTAGTGTGTCGGGAGCGGGCCGTTTTCAGGACGCGCGGCTGCAGCGTCCTGACATTTCGTTTACCCCTGCCACGTCTTGAATTTCGAGAACCGCCCGGACTTTTCCTGCGCGCCGGGGCTGAAAACGGGCCGTTCGGGTTACCGATAATGCTGCGCCTGCATCTCGAACAGGCGCGCATAGGTTCCGTTCAGGGCGATCAGCGAGTCATGCGTGCCGCTTTCGGCGATCTTGCCGTCTTTCAAAACGTAGATGCAGTCGGCCATGCGGACGGTGGAGAAACGGTGGCTGATGAGAACCGCCGCCCGCCCTTTGGCGAGCTGCCGGAACTGCCGGAACAGGTCGTACTCGGCTTTAGCGTCCATTGCGCTCGTCGGCTCGTCCAGAACGATGATTTGCGACTCGCGCAGGAACGCTCTGGCGAGGGCGATTTTTTGCCACTGCCCGATGCTGAGTTCCTCGCCGCCCTCGAACCACTTGCCCAGCACGGTGTCGTAGCCCTGCTTCAACCCCGCAATCACGCTGTCGGCCCCGGAATGCCGCGCCGCTTCCTCGATCAAAGCCGCGTCCGGCTCCAAATCCGCGTTGCCAAACTGGATATTCTCGCGGGCCGACAACTGATACTTGACGTAATCCTGAAAAATCACGCTGATTTCGCGCCGCAGGTCGGTCGAGTCGAAGTCGCGCAGGTCTACGCCGTCGAGCATGATTTTACCGCCAGTGGGGTCGTACAGACGGCACAGGAGTTTGATGAGCGTGGTTTTGCCCGACCCGTTTTCGCCGACGAGCGCGATCATCTCGCCGGGGCGTATCGTCAAGTTGATGTCTTCCAGGACGGCCTCGCCGCCCGTCGGGTAGCGAAAATCCACGTGGTCGAACACGACGCCCAGACGCATCGGGCGCGGCAAAGGCGCGGGCGTCGTCGGCTCCTTGACCTGCCGCTCCAGGTTGAGAAAGTCTTCCAGGTCGTTGAGATACAGGTTATGCTCGTACAGACCCACGATGTTGGTAAACACGCCCTGCAGCAGCCCTTGCCCGCGCTGAAAAGCTTGATAGTACATCGTCAGAGCGCCCAGCGTGATGGCCCCCTGCAGCGCCCGAACCGCCATGAACGCATAGGCTCCGTAGACGGCGAACGTGGCGGCGGCGCGGGTTCCGAAGTCGGCGAACGCGCCGCGCGTGGCGAGCTTGAGCCGTTCCAGCCGCATTTGCTCGCGCAGGTCAATGAAGCGGCGAATGAAGAGCGGGCCGAGATTGAACAGGCGAATCTCTTTGGCCGTCTGGTCGTTGGCGAGCATCCAATTGAAGTACGAAACTTGCCGCTCGGTCGGCGTGCGCTTGCGCTGCCAGCGGTACATCTGCCCGCTGTAGCGCAGCTGCACCCACGCGCCGGGGAGAGTCACGGCGAACAGCAGGAGGGCGACGGCCCAGTGCAGAGAAAACAGCAGCCCGGCGACCGCCAGCAGGTTAATGCCGCTTTGCCCGATCTGCATCAGGCTGCGAACCACCTGCGTGGGGCGAAAGGCGGCGTCGCGCTGTACGCGGCTCAGGGTGTCGTAATAGCGGGGATTTTCGTAGGCTTCCAAGTCTACGGCAATAGCTTTGGAATGCACAATCGCCGAGATGTGGTTGGTCACCAGCTGCGACTGCGCCTCGCGGATCAGGTCGCCAAGTTCCGACAGCAGGTTGTCGAGCAGCATGACGCCGCCGGTGACGGCGATCAGCGTCAGGGTGTGCCGCAGCGCGGCGGCCTTGTCCGGGGTTCGCAGGCCGTTCACGATGGCGTCAATAATGAGTTTGTTGAGGTACAGCGTAAGCGTGAACGGCAGGCTTTGCACGAGGGTCAAAACGATGCTGGCGGCGGTCAGGCGCGGCGCTCCCTGCCAGACGAGGCGCAGGGCCGTTTTGAGACTTGCGAGTTTGAGAGCGCTCCGCGCCATGCCGTCATTTCCTTTTTCTAAATTGCCGCCGCTGGTCTGGCGCACGGGCCTGACTGCCTATCCTGCAAAGGCGGTAAAACAGGGTTAGTCGAGCGGGAATGAATGCCCGTTCTGAAACGCGAAGCCCGCCTGCGCGGGCTGCAATGCCGCGCCGCCCTCATTTAGCGGGAACTGGAATATCTACCCTCATCCCCGGCCCTTCTCCCTGCATGGGAGAAGGGAACGAAGGCGTTGGGTTTGTTCTTTGCAGGCAGGGAACGAAGGCATGGGTCTGGCGCATTGCAGGCAGCGAAAGAACCTTGCCTCGGCGCGGCGGCATTGTGAATGTGAATGCAGCCCGCGCAGGCGGGCTTTGCATTTCAGAACGGGCATTCATTCCCGTTCGATTTGAGCGTTATAAGGAAGAGCCGACAAGCCGCCGTTCGGTTCCTCCGCGTCCGCATGAGAATGGGAGAGAGGAACCGAACGCGGGCCGCAAACTACGCGCGGCTACTTTTTCGACACGGTTTTGCGATAGGTGACGCGCCAGATTTTGTCGCCGCCGTCATCGGCCACGAGCAGGCTGCCGTCTTTGGCGACCGCCACGCCGACCGGACGGCCCCACACGCGCCGGTCGCTCTCGTCGAGCAGCCAGCCGGTCAGGAAGTCTTCCGCGCCCCCAACCGGCTTGCCGTTCTGAAAGTGAATTCGCACGACTTTGTACCCGACGCGATGCGAGCGGTTCCACGAGCCGTGCAGGGCCACAAAAGCGTCGTTGCGATAATTGGCCGGGAACTGCTGGCCGGTATAGAACGCGATGCCCAGGGCGGCCACGTGCGAGGTCAGCAGCACGTCCGGCGTAATGACTTTGGCCTTCAAATCCGGGCGCTCCGGCATTCGCGGGTCGTGATGCGGGCCGATGTAATAGTAGGGCCAGCCGTAGAAACCGCCGTCGCGAACCGACGTGACGTAATCGGGAACCAGGTCGTCGCCCAGCGCGTCGCGCTCGTTGCAGGTCGTCCACAGCGCGCCGGTTACGGGGTTGAACGCCTTGCCGACCGCGTTGCGAATGCCGCTGGCGAAGATGCGCGCGTTGGAGCCGTCCGGGTTCGCTTCCAGAATGGCCGCCCGGCGCGGTTCCTCGATGCCGATGTTGCTTTGCGAGCCGACCGAGACGTACATTTTCGTGCCGCCGGGATTGAACACGAGATCGCGTGACCAGTGCTGATGATACCCGCGACCAGGCAGGGTCAAAAGCGTCTGCGGTGTGTCGGTCGCCTGCGTCTGTCCGACCTGATAGCCGAAGCGCACGACGGAATTGGTGTTGGCGACGTAAAGATGGTTTTTTTGAATGGCGATGCCAAAGGGCAGTTCCAATCCCGTGGCGAAGACGCGGCGGAAATCGGCTTTACCCGCGCCGGTCGTGTCGCGCAGGACGGTGACGCGGCCCGGATTGGACTCGACGCAGAAGACGTCGCCGTTGGGCGCGACGGTCATCCAGCGGGGATTGTCCAGCCCGGAGGCGAACTCCTCGACCTGAAAGCCCGGCGGTACGTGCAATTGCGCCCCCGGCGGGCGGGCGACGACGCGGGGGCCGTTGTCGGAAGACGGCGTGGCGTAGGGCGCGGGCAGGGTTTGCGGGCTGACGGCGTTCTGCCCCTGTCCTTTCCGGGGCGTGAAATAGGCCAGCCCGCCCAGCGCGAGGGCGGCGAGAAACAGCGGTTTAGGTTGCATTCTTGCGGGTAACTCCTTGTAACGACGTGCGGCGCAGGGTCAAAATTTAGCGCACACCCGTAGTATACGGCGGACGCGGGCGCAAGGTGTCCAACCGCTCGACGACCCCAAAATTGAAATTCAACAGAGGCGGGCGTTTGGTTTAGCCGCAAAAAAGCGCAAATGGGAAGGCCAAAACTTCGGTCTGTAGGCGTCGTTATGGAACCGCGCGGCGAAAAATTATTACGTCGCGCCGGAAACGACGGAACCCTTTACAAACTGACATAGCCGCGCCGCGCGCCCAACGTGACCGCCTCGGTTCGGCTGGACGCGCCCAGCTTCGCCAGGATCGCCGCGACGTGGAATTTCACCGTGTGCTGGCTGATGCCCAGGCGAACCGCGATAATTTTGTTCGGCAGACCCTGCGCCATAAGCTGCAAAACCTCGCGCTCGCGCGGGGTGGGGGCCGCGCCGGGCAGATCGTCGGCTTCCAGCGTCGCCGCCGTCGCCGCATTTTCGGCTCGCGCGAAGGCTCCGATGAGCAGCGGCGACAGGGCGCGGTCAAGAACGATCAGGCCGCGATGCACGGCGCGCACCGCCCCGGCGATTTCCAGACCCCCGGCTTCTTTCAGCAGATAGGCCCAGCCGGGCAGGGAACTCGCGGCCAGCAGGGCGCTGTCGTCCAGCGCCTCGCCCAGCACGACCAGCCCGACTTCGCCCTCGGCCAGCAGCCCTGCCAGCCGCGCGCCCTCGCCCGCATTGTCGTCGCACAACACCACGTCCGGGCGCAGTTCCGGCAGCAAACGGGTCAATTCGACGCTGCCGCCAATCTCGCCCACGACGGCGCAATCTC
>JBBRNU010000283.1:0-6387 GCA_038230115.1 Chthonomonadales bacterium
ACCGCCGAGTTTATTGGTCGCCGGACAGCGTGTAGTTGTTGGCGAGCAGGGCCAGGTCGAGGTTGTCCACGCTGCCGTCATTGTTGAAGTCGGCGCGGGCATCGAATCCGGAGTCGCCCATCGAGGTGGCATACGACAGGGCGAGAATGCCCAGGTCCATGTTGTCAATAGTGTTGTCGTTGCTGGCGTCGCCGGGCAGAAGCGTCACGTCGGCGTCCAGATCGTTCAGCGTGAAGGTATTCACCAGATGGTTGCCCGCCAGCGTGTTGTCGGCCTTGACGTGCAGGGTGTAGCCTTTGCCAGCAGGGATGTTATCTACGGTATAGGTTCCGTCGTTGGCGACGATAACCGTGCGCGTAAATTTCGGGCTGCCGTCGGCGGGGCGGAATTCAACGTGAACCGGAATTTGAATGTTGGTGACGCCGGGAATGAAGACGAAGCCGCCGACCGAGATGGTGGTCGGGCGGATCACCTCGACGCCCCGGAAGACCTTGCTGAGAGTGCCGGTGTCAATCACGGTAAACTGCGCGCCCGGATCGCTGTCGGTGACGGTCACGACCTGGTTATCCGTCGAGACGGCGTAAAGCTGGGCCTCGACGACGCCCGAATCTTCGTTGTAGCGCGGCGAACCGGCAAGGCTCCGCGCGCCGACGCCGCCGCTTCCGCTTACGGGCGGAATGTTGAAAGTGTAGGCCAATTGCCACGTCGCGCCGACTCGTCGCCACTTTTGAATGCCGCCATCGGTGGTGTTACGGTCGTCGGCGACATACAATGTGTCGGCGTCCAGGAAGTAGAAACCGTAGGAACTGGGGCCGGAAGTGGTCGGAAAACCGGGCAGTTCATTTGTCGCGCCGGTCGTGATCCGCGCGACGCCGTAAAGCGAGCCGCCGGACGTGGCGCCGGAGCCGAACAGCGCGCCGTTGAAAAGCCGGATGTCACGGACGGTCTGCACGGCGGTTCCGCCGTAGCCGGTCGTGCCGGTCGTCGCGCCCAATGTGGCCGTCGCAACGCCGCCCTGCGCGCCGCCATTGCCGGAAAGAAAGAAAGAGACGTTGTCGGAGGAGGTCGCACCGCTAATGCTGCCCCCGGAGAAGACGTTGTTGAGGGCCGTTGTCGTGTCAATCGCCGTAGCGGGAGGCAGCGTCCAGTCAATGCGTCCGACGACTCGGTTCACCGCCGCAGACATTGTGGTGGCAATATTGGCCGTGCCGGGCGCGGCGTCATAGCCGACGACGAGCAGATATTTGTTATCTTCGCTGATCGTGATCTGGCCTTCCGAAATTGCCGACCCGCTGTAGGTCAGGCGATGATTGCCGCCGGAGAGCGTAATCGGCAAATCGTAAAACTGGCCGGTCGGCACGCCGCCTTCCTCGCCGTTGCGCCGGGTGTACTCGATAATTCGGACTTTGGCCGCCGCGCCCGAAGGGGCTTTGGTTGTGTCGCCGCTATCCACCTGAGTAACGACGAGATTGCCGCCCGTGAACTGCGCGAAGGCGTTTCCGGCGATGCCGAGCAGCGCGATTACGCTTGCAAACGTGGTGATTCGTTTCACTTTCCCTGTTTCTCCTTGCCGAATGTCTTTCGTCTTGGCTCGACCGATTACGGCGCGAAGGCGCCTCTCGATTCAGTCGGCTGCGTCATTACAACCAATGCGCGCGCCCTTCATTGAAAGCGAACGTGAAACAGCAGCGCCAATGACGGGTCGCGGATTCCTGCGCTTGCAGGCAGTCCGGCGCGCACACGCTCCCCCTTCCCTTTGCGTTGACTGGCGGAAAAATTGGGAGCGTCGCGCCGGAAGGCGGTTAAGGCGGTTATGGGTAGGTGAAATGGTTGCAGATGTTGTAGTCGCCGTTATTTGTACACCCCGCATCGGATTTATCGCACATCCCGTAGAAGGGGAGCGGGTAAGCATGAATTAAGTCGCAGCCGGTCAGCGTTTTGCTGGCGCCGAGAACCTGCGGCTTGAGCCACTTGGCGTGTCCGTCGAAAAAGACGCTGATGATGCCGCCGCTGTGCCGGTTGGCGGCGATTTCCATCTGGTCAATTTCCGGGTGATAGTTGAAATCGCCCTTGAACGGCTCGATCCAGGTGTCGCCAATGATTTTGGCGGGGTCGCCCTCGTAGTGGCCCCATTTTTCCGTGAGGACAATGGCTTCGGCGGGAAACTCGATCTGCGCGAGACCCAAGCCTTCCGCCGCGCGGCTGGCGATGTAAGAGCGCGGAATTATCCAGCGATCTTTCAAGTCCTCGCTCGGCGTCGGCAGGTCGTCGTCGGGGCAGACGAGCGACGGGCGGGTCTTTAGATAGCCCAGCAGCAGGTTCCACCAGCGCTGCGAGGGTAAGTCCCGCTCTTTTCGCACGACCACGCCGGTGCGCGATTTCGAGGGCTTGGACAGGCTGGTATAGAAAAACAGGCGGTCGTCGTTGTCCTGCACATACAGTTGAATCGCGATTCCGAGCTGTCGCTGATTGTTCAGACAGGTCGTCTGGCGGGCTTTTTCCCGCGCCTGCGCGAAGACTGGGAACAGGATAGCGGCGAGAACCGCGATAATGGCGAGGACGACGAGCAGCTCAACTAACGTGAAACCGTTGCGAACAGGGCGCATCAGCGTCTCCCAACGAGCCATTTTTCCTGAACCGACAAGGCGCGGAAAAGTAAGGCCCTGCCAAACAATAAAGTCATTGTACCCTGCAAATGTTAAGGTAAGTTTAAGTAGTCTTACGGGTTGAAGCGTTTTTTACGCGGCAGTTTCCCGCCTTTTGCGGTACAATAGCGATTGAAACGCCAAATTGAAAGCGGCGCGAAACGATAGCGCATCGTTGGAAAGGGTTCGCGATCATGGCCCTGCCTTCCTGCTTTTTGCCGCAGCCTGCGGCCCATTGGGATGAAAATACGCTGGCAGATTTCGAGCGGCTTTACGAGATGATGCTGATTCAGGAGGCGGGAGCGACGATTGATTACACGCTGTCCGCTCCAAAATGGCAGTTTTTGTGTTATCTGTGCGACCGCAAGAACGTCGTGCTGCACGGTTCGGGCGACACGCAGATTACGGAATTGGCGCCGCGCAAAGCCAATGACGTGAATGCATTCGGCGACCGTCAGGCCATCTATGCGGCGTCCGACGGCATCTGGGCGATGTTTTTCGCCGTTGTAGATCGGGAGCGCTATGTGACTTCGCTGGTCAACTCGTGTTGTCGCGTCGTCAAGGCGGAGGGAACGAGCGCGCCCTACTACTTTTTTTCCGTCAACGGCGACGCCCTGTCGCACAACCCCTGGCGTTTGGGAGTCGTGTACGCGCTGCCCGGCGCTACCTTCGAGCCACAGCCGCGACAATGGTACCGGGGTCTTGAGATCGAACCCGCGCAGTGGGCCAGCCTGGAGGCGGTAAAACCGCTGGCGAAGCTGTCGGTAGGCCCGGAAGATTTTCCGTTTCTGGCGCAAATCAGCCCGCACGATCCGGTGACGCTTCGCGCGCGGGCGCAGGCCGACCCGGAGGGCTTCCCCTGGCTGGATGAGATGGAAGAGGCGACGCGGGAAAAGGCGTCGGAAACGCGGCGGTAATTTCGCCGCGCCGCCGTATCTTGCTGGCCGTATCCTGCTGTAGGTTCAGGAGGCGTTCGGATCGAAAATGGAGCCGTGCGGTCGAGGCATGAAAACGCCTCCGGCGGGATAGCCGGAGGCGGCAGAGTGGCGGACGAGGTAAAACGGGTCATGACCGCGAAATGAACGTTCGTTACTGCACGGCCAACGCTACTGCGTGGCGAAGGACGTGAAGTAGACTTTCACGACATGCTCTTCGCCGGTTTCCTCGTTGATTTTCTTCTTGATCTGGTCTTTCAAGGTCTCGCGGGTTTGCGGTTTCACCAGCTGCGGCAGGGTTTGCGCGCTGAGGATGCCCAGGATCGAGTCGCGCATCGGAGCGATTTTTTCCTTCGCCTGCTCTTCGGTAACGCCTTTTTCCATGCCCAGGGCGATGGTAGCGCGCAGATAATGCTCGCCGCCGCCGCTGAGATTGACAAGAAACTCGTCGAGGGGCAGCGAAATGCCTACTTCGGTCGGCGCCTTTTTCTTCTCTTTCGCTTTGTCCTTGTGGGAGCCGCCCAGGACGCTTTTGCCCACGACCAAGGCAATCACGATCACTATCACGCCAATGATGAGCGGCAGGGGCTTTTTTTTGGCTGGCTTGGCAGGTTCTTCCGTAGCGTTCGCAGCAGGTTTCGACATTTAAAAGCTATCCTTGCTCCGCGCCTGCAACGCCTAAAGCGTAGAGGGCGCGGCAATCCTATTTTGTTTCTTCGTTATAGGTTCGAACCGAAATTCCACCTGGACGCGCGGCTGATTCGCTGGCCGCGCTCCGGGATTAGGGGGCGTGTTGTCCGGTTTCGCGTCGCCGGGCGCCGAAGTTTTCATTTCGCTGTTGGCGCCAGTGGGGCGCGGTCCGGCGTTTGCGAAGCCGCCGAATTCGTTTCCGCAGCGGCGTCGGCTGCGGGAGTATCGCTGGAAGCCATTACGCGCCGAATTTCCGCCTGCCGACGCAGTTCGTCCTCGCGCTGCGCTTCGGTTTTCAGCAACACGATGTCCACGCGCCGGTTCCGGGCGCGGCTCGCCTCCGAATCATTCGGGTTCAGGGGATGCGTGTCGGCATACCCGGACGCCACGAAGCGCCGATTCGGAAGCCCGGCCTGCTCGGTGAAATAACGCAGGACGGTTCCGGCCCGCCCGCTCGACAGTTCCCAATTCGAGGGAAACTGCGCCGAATGGATCGGCAGGTCGCAGGTATGTCCCTCGATCTGCACGTTGTTGGGCGCGGTCGCCAGGACTTTGGCGACCCGCTGCAGGAGCGGCAGGCTCGCCGGTCGCAGGAGCGCCTGTCCGCGCGGAAACAGCGCGTTGTCGGAAAGCAGCGAGATGATGACGCCCCGCTCGTCCGCGCGCGTACTGACCTGTCCCTTCCACTGGTTTTGTTCCACATATTGCGTCAAATCCCGCATGGCTTGTTGATATTGCTGGTAGGGGCCGTCGGCGCTGTCGCCGGTCGTGCGCGTGTGCGCGCCGCCGCCGTTGAGCAGGCTCGGCCCGCGATGCAGGGCGTCGCCGAACCCGCTTCGGACGGACGTCGCCATCGCGCTGAATTTGCCCTTGCTCATCACCGACATCGAGTACAGCATGAGAAAAAACGCCGTCAGCAGCGTAATCATGTCGGCATAGGTCAGCAGCCACCGTTCCTGATTATTATGAAATTCCGGCTGCGTCAGCGCGCGTCGCATGAGTCCTTCTCCCGATTGCTGGATGCGTTTTGTTCGTCGGCTTTACGTCAAGCGTTACCGAAAAGCGGTTTTGCCGATGCCGGGCAGGGTCGCGCGCACGCGCGGCGCGAGGAAGGCTTTGAGTTTTTCTTCCACGATGCGCGGGTTGTCGCCCGCCTGGATGGACAGCACGCCCTCGATCATGACCTCGCGAATCAGGGCTTCTTCGAGGGAGCGGGCTTTCAATTTGTTGCCAATTGGCAGGAACAGCAGGTTGGCGCTCGAAACGCCGTAGAGCGTGGCGATGAACGCGCCCGCGATCAGCGGCCCCATCTTGCCGGGATCGCTCAGGTTCGCGAGCATGTGAATCAGGCCCATGACGGTTCCGATGATGCCCAGGGTAGGCGCGAATCCGCCCATCGTCGTGAAAATGCTTTCGCCGACCTTATGACGGCCCTGCAAAACCTGCAGCTCAGTGCAAAGAATCTCGCGCACGAGTTCCGGGTCGGTCCCGTCTACAGCAAGGCGCAGGCCGCGCTTGAGAAAATCGTCGTTGATCCGCTTCGACTCGGTTTCCAGCACGAGCAGGCCATCCTTGCGAGCGCGCTCGGCCAGACGCACCAGCAGCGTAATGACCTGCGTCACGTCCTGGGTAGACTCGGAAAACGCCTGACGGAGTATGCCGGGCAGTTCGGTGATCTGGCTCATCTTGAAGCTGACCATTGCCGCCCCGATGGTCCCGCCAAAGACCAGCAGCGCGGCGGGAACGTTGACGAGCGAGTGAAAATCGCCGCCTTCCATCAACAGCGCGCCCACGAGCGCCCCCCATGCCAGCAGCAGCCCGATAATCGTCGCTAAATCCATAGTTGCCTGTCGTTCCCTTTTGGCTCCGCCTTCGCCCGCTCGTTTTCGCCTGTTGATTTGAAACCTTGTTACCGCAGCGCCGTTCCGTTACCCGCCCGCGAGCGCGCTTGTTTCCGTTTCGGCCAGCGCCGCTCCGAGCGGAATCAAGGGGCGTACTTGACTGCGGTACGCCACGACGCGGCGAATTACCTCGTCCACCGGTTCCAGAACCAGCAATTTTTTGCCCGTGACCGAGCTGACGACGGTGTCCGGCGTCGCTTCGACAAATTCTATCAG
>JBBRNU010000284.1:0-6345 GCA_038230115.1 Chthonomonadales bacterium
TCCCAACCGCGCCCTGCTGCTCAACCGTTTGGAGCAGGTTCTTGCCCGCGCCGGACGCACCGGCGATGCCATCGGACTGCTGTTCATAGACCTGGACAATTTCAAGGCGATCAACGATAGTCTGGGACATGAGGCGGGCGATACTCTGCTCAAAACCGTTGCCGATCGGCTGTGCGGGTGTATTCGTCCGGGCGATACGGTGGCTCGTCTGGGCGGGGATGAATTCGTGATTTTGCTGGAAGAACTCAGTGGGGCAGCCGAAGCGGCTAAGGTAGCGGAACGAGCGACGGAAGCGCTTCACCTGCCCTTCCGTCTGGGGGAACACGATGTGTTTCCGGGCGCGAGCATCGGGCTGACGATTACCGTTTTGGGCGATATTCGCACCCCCGGCGATTTGCTGCGTGATGCGGATACAGCCATGTATCAGGCCAAATTGCAAGGCAAAGGACGTTATACGCTGTTCGATCTCAGCATGAATACGAGGGCGCAGGAACGGCTTGAACTGGAAACTGATATGCGGCAAGCCATTGCCAACAACCAGTTTGTCGTTCATTATCAGCCTCTCATGGATTTTCAGTCGGGGCGGATGTCGGGAATGGAAGCTCTTATGCGCTGGGCGCATCCGACGCGGGGCCTGATTTCTCCGGCGGAATTCATTCCCCTTGCCGAAGAAACAGGGCTGATCGTGCCGCTGGGCAGATGGGTGCTGCGGCAGGCGTGTTTGGAGGCGCGGCGCTGGCAGATCGAATATCCCGACGCCCGGAACCTTGTCATGAGCGTCAATCTTTCCATACGGCAGATGATGGAAAAAGACCTTGTCGTGCAGATTGCGGCTATCCTGGAAGAGACCGGGTTGGCCCCCGAACATCTTAAACTGGAGATTACGGAAAGCATGCTGCTGCACGATGCCGGTGCAAGCATCGAAACGATGAAGACTTTGCAAGGGCTGGGAATTCGGCTTGCCATTGATGACTTCGGGACAGGCTATAGTTCCATGTCCTATCTCTCTAAGTTACCCCTGAACACGCTCAAGATTGATCGCTCCTTTGTCAATCGTATTGGCGTGTCAGACAGTGATGAAGCGGTTATCCGCGTAATTATTATTCTGGCACGCGCCTTGCGGCTTTCCGTAACGTGCGAAGGGATCGAAACACAGGAGCAATTTGCCTTTCTGCAAGACCTCGGCTGCGACACGGCGCAAGGCTATCTCCTGCACAAGCCGCTTCCTGCGGCGCAAATCGAGGCGCTGCTTGCAGAAGGAGAAAATCTACTAACGGCAGAAAATGCGGAGAGTTTTCTTCAAGCTGCCTGAGCGCAAGGAAGACAAATGCATCAGCACACGATTATCTATTTGCGAACAGGCGTGTTAAACTGGCTCTCCTTCACTTTTGATACCGCTGGCGAATTCAGAACCGCGATTCTCTCGACTTTGAGACTATGCCTCTCAACGGACGATTCACATAGATTTGAGAAACTGAAAACGAATTCGCCAGCGGTATCAAAAGTGAAGGAGAGCCAAATTATCGCGGGTAGATCAAGACGACCACCTTAACCCACTATCCGAATTCTTGAGGTCATTATAAGGATGAACGGAACGGTTGGGGCGCCGACGGCGTCCCCACTTCGAGAAGATAGGAAGCGACCGTAAAGAAACGTTCTCAAAGAGGAGCAGAAAACCATGCCGGACAAAGTAGACGAGAAGAAGAAACAGTAGTCTCGCCTGCGCTGCGTCCGGCCTTGAGGTCGTGTCGGGCGGTGGATAGGCTGCCTGCATCTTGCAGATTCTACGCGCCGTTTCCTTTTTCCTTTTGCCCGGTTGTCCGGCGGCTATAGTTACCTCTGGCATCCACATCGCCCGACAGCCGGAGAGCGGTTACAGAACAGGCGGATGCGGTGATAAGCAAGCGTCTCACGCGGCCAGAGATCGTTTGTCAGACTTTCCGCAAGGGCTTCTGCAGGCGGCTGCGCGAATGCTGCGCGGATGGTCGCGCTTTTCTAAAACGAACCGCCTGAACGAAACTGACCGTAAGAGCCGCGCTTAACAGACCGCAGGCCGCGAGGGACAGGAACAGGCCGACCCGGTGAGCGTCCGGCGCGTAGCGCAGAACGACGCGATGCGCGCCCGGCTCCAGCGCGACACCGAGCAGACCGCCATCAGCGCGGCGCAGCGTTTCGGCCCGCCCGTCCACGTCCGCGCGCCAGCCCGGATACGCCGTCATCGAAACGACCAGGAACGCCGCCGACTTGCCGCAGTCAACGCGCAGCGTCTTTTCAATATCGGACTGCGCGCTCAGGGCGACGGGGGCAGGCGCTTCCAAGTTTACCGCATTTGCGCGCCATTCCATTTGCGCCTCCAACCGGGCTTCTAAAGCGGAAAACGGACGATTGCCTGCCGAAACAATGGCGACTTGCGCCGGATCGAAACTCTCGTCGGCGAGCGCGGCCACAATCCGCATTTTGCCCTCGATGCGGCGGGTGCGGCGCGTCAGCCAGGCGCGCGGACCGGCGTCCCGGTTGCGCCAGCCGCGCACACTGCCCACGTTGAGAACGGGTTCCAGTCCCGGATCAACCATGCCGCTGGTTCGGGGCAGGAGCAGAATGCGGGCGTTCATCAGGGCCATTAGGCGCGTGGCGTTCGGCTCGTGGCGGCGCAGGGCCAGCCGCGCCAGACCATCGAGCGCGGACGGAGCGGCGACCGGAACCGGCTCATACGCCGACGCCGCTTCGATGCCGCCGCGCAGGTTCAAGTTGGGCAGCAGCGTATCGAGAAAAGCGCGCAAATGGCGCGGGTTCGGGTCGCCGAAGTCGGCATACCCCTGCTGAATGAACTGCTGCGAATACAAGTCATGCTGCGGCAGGTAGGCGCGCCCGCCAACGCCGCCAGCCAGTTCCGGCAGTAACTTTGTTTTCTGGAGGGCGCGGGAAACTTGCGGCGCAATCGCTCCGGCTTCCGTCGTCGGGTTCCAGTCCCAGGCGTAAAACCAAAGCGGCAGGACGATTGCCGCTAGCGCGAGGGGCAGCGCGCCCGCCCGATAGCGCCGCGCCCGCATCGCCAGGGCGTCCAGCCCGACGGCTGTCAGCACCGCGAACGCAAACGCCGTCAGGAAGAGAAAGCGCGCCGGGTCGTGGAAATTCGACAGCCCCGGCACGAGGAGGAAGGCCAGCCAGAACAACCCGCCCGCCGTTCCCGTCGCCAGCCACAGAGCCGCCAGCCCCAATATGGCCCAGAACCGAACCAGCGCCTCACGAGCGCAGCGCAGAACCGCGTAGCCAATCAGCAGCAGGGGCAGCCAGCCGACAAAGAGGGCCGGTTCCCAGGCGTTGCCGCCGCCCCAATAGTCGCCACTGGCCGGATGCCCGAAAAAACGCGGCGCGATCAGCGTCAGCAGCTGCGGCGGATCGAGAACGAAGCGGTTGGCCTGCAGCGCGGTCAGGCGTTCGCGGGGGCTTTCCAGCAGCAATTGAAGCGCGGGCAGCGTTTGCGCCCCGGTCAGCAGCAGGCCGACGGCGACCGCGCTCAGAACCGGCCAGACGATCTGCCGTCCCAGGCGCGCTCGTTCGCGCCGGTCGCCGCCCCGCGCCATGCGCGCCAGCCGCATCAGGCCGTAGCAGGCCGCCCCCGCCAGACTGAGATAAGCGATTTGGGCGTGGGCGGCGAGGACAATCAGGCCCACGCTCAGGGCGAGACCGAGCCAGGCTTTGCGACCGGGACGGTCCAGACACGCATCCACGCCCCACAACACGAGCGGGAAATAACCGGCGGCCTGCACCATCGGCGGGAATTGCAGCCGCCCCATCAGGCACGCGCCGCCCTCGAAAACGAAAGCGCCCGCCAGCGCGGGCAGGCTTCGCACCGTCCAGCGGCGCAGATAAAGATAGGCGAACGCCCCGCACAGAAACAGGTGGAGGCCGCTGCTCAGGCTCAGAAAAACCCAGGCGGGAAGCCAGGCGAGAAACGGCGTCGTCGGGTAAAACACGCTCATCTGCGGATTGCCGACATAAGGCTGCCCGCCGAGCGAATAGGGGTTCCAGAGTGGAAGGCGGCCCTGTCGAATCGCGCCCTGCCCCAGCCGCAGCATCGGCTCGAAGTACAGCAGAATGTCGCCCCAGTACAAACAGCGCCCAATGCAAAGCGGCCATAGCAGCGCGACCGTAAAAATGGCGACAGCGGCGTAAGGCGCGAACGCCCGGAGCGCCGGATGAAGAGGTAATTGAGATCGAAATCGGGGCTGAAACCGCTCTCTGACCGCTTCCGCCCCGGTCGCCGAGGGCGGGCGCGCGGCCTGAGAAGTTGGCGCAGGCGCTATTATCCCGCCGGGCGTTTCGGAATCAGCATCGTCCGGCGCAGCGGGCGGGTCGAGCGAGGGCGATGAGACGGAGGCGGCGGGCTTGCTTTGCGCCATGATGTCGCTAGGAAATTCCGACCGGACGGATGGCGTCGGGAGGACTTGCCTGCGCGTCGCCGTCATTATCGCCATTGCCATCAGCGGACGCGCCGGAACTGCCGAGTGCGTCCGCTGCGATGGCAGTCAGAGCCGCTGCGTCCGTTTCGAGCAGGAGAAAAATCGGGGTCAATTCGTCGTTTTGTCCCATCGGGTTGTCCAGCATCAGAGCGCGGGCCAGCGCCTTATCCACGCCCAGATCGCGCAGGTTCCGGCTCATCCCGATCACTTCCACGTTGATGTTGTTGCCGTCAATAATGTAGCAGCCGCAGCCGAAACGCGCCGCAACCTCGTCGCAGGTCGGGTCGGGACGCAGGGGGGGCAGCATGGCGTACTCGTCGAACGGCTTCATGGCGTCGGGGTTGAAGCCGTCAATTTCGGCGATGCGATGGCCCGCGATCCGATAAAAGTCGCCCCGGCGTCGCAAAACCAGTCGCGTCAGCCCGCCGATCAGGGTCGCGGCCAGAATGCGCGGATACCCGGCCAACTCGATGGCGACCTGCATCTTTTTGGGATGCGAATAGCCGATGTCGTTGCGATGCTTGGTTACGTAGCGCACGATCAGCCGCGCTAAGGCTCTGTCCTTGACCGTGCTGATATGGCGCACGTTGTTCTGGCAGATGGTGACGAATTTCTCCGACAGGCAGATAATCGTGGAGGGAGTCAGCTGCCCGGCGGCGTATTGTTCGATGACCCCGGCAAGGTCTTCGCCGAACATCACTTTGCGTGTGCGAACAGGCGTGCGAAGAAATGCGCGGTCGGCGATCTGCTTGAGGGACGGTGTTGGCATGGCGATGATGGCTCTGACGCTTCGATAACAATGTCGAAGACGCCCGTTACGACGGCGTTTGCCGAACGGAATGAGAAGGAAACCCGCCTGACGGCAGCTTCAGGGCGCGGTCGGAATTTCGGCGCAGTGTAGCATTTGCGGCGTGTTTTGTCAAGACAATCGGGCGTTATGGCGGCAGTCGCCGCACGGGAGCGAAACCCAATGCAGGAGAAGGATGCCACAACGTTCGCACGGATCGCGGGCAATGTCGCGATTGTCGGCGGGACAGGGTTCGATGCGCTGCCGCCGGAAATTTTCGCCGAGACGGTGGACGTGGAAACGCGCTTTGGCGGCGTTCAGATTCTCAGCGTTTCCAACAATTATGTCGAGCCGTACAAACTGTTTTTTCTCGCGCGGCATGGTCTGACGCATGGTCTGGCCCCGCATCAAATCAATTATCGCGCCAACATCGCCGCGCTCGCCCAGCTCGACGTGCGCGCTCTTTTCGCTACCAACGCTGTCGGCTCGCTGCGCCTGGACTTGCCGCCCGGCGCGCTGGTTCTGCTGGACGATTTTATTGACTTCACGCGCGCCCGCCCAATCACTTATTTCGACGCGGGCGAAAAATGGGCGCATACCGACTTTTCCACTCCCTACAGCCCGGCCCTGCGCCAGGCTATCCTCGAAGCCGCGCGCCGCCTTGCGGTGCCGCTCATCGAGACAGGAACGTATTTATGCTGCGACGGCCCGCGCTTCGAGTCCCCTGCCGAGATTCGCTTGTTTGCCCAATGGGGGGCCGATGTCGTCGGCATGACCGGATTGCCGGAAGCCATCTTCGCTCGCGAGGCCGGTATCGCGTATGCCGCGCTAGGCATTGTGACGAATTTCGGCGCGGGCCTGACGCCGCAAAGCGTGGATCATGACGCCGTAACGCAAAGCATGGCATCCAGCATCGGCGCAGTTCGCGAACTCCTCCTTACCGCCAGCGGCATTCTTATTGCGAGGGAATAAGAGCCTACTCCGAGATAGGGAAGCGTTCCTATCTCGGAGTAGCGCCTGAATTGCGTACTGATCATAATCAAATCCCGAGTTGCCGCAACCTACACGTCCGATAATGTAGAGTGCCGGGCGTAA
>JBBRNU010000285.1:0-6325 GCA_038230115.1 Chthonomonadales bacterium
GTTGCTGCCGATGACGCCGAAGTCGTCGCTGAAAAGCAGGGTCGGCGCGGCGGGCAGAACGTTGCCCGCCGAGTCCAGTAATTGCGCCACGAACGGCACGGTCTGCCCGGTCGTCAGGGCTACCGCGTCGGGCGTAATCTTGATTTGCGCGCCCCGCAGCACGTCGAAAGAGGCGGCGGGCAGGGCCATTATCAGCGTGGCGGCATGACCGTTGCTGATGCGGAACGCGACTTGCTGCGAGCGCGTCGTCGTGGTGTCGGGAACGGCGTCCACCTGCACCGTCGCCGAAATCGCCCCGGTCGGCACGTCTTTCACGGTGAAAGCGCCGTTTTCATCGGTCGTGGCGTGCAGCGTCCGCGACTCGCCGGTCGCATACGTCGCCGAAACCGTAATCGCGACGTTGGGAACGGGGACGGTCGTATCTTCGGCGCGCACTGCGCGCCCGTTGAGAATGGCGACGCCGATGGGAAAGTTGCCGCCCGTGAAGCCGTTGCCGCCGCCGCATCCGGCGAGGGAAACGATGAGCGCGAGGAGAATCAAAACAAGGCTGACACACGCCCCCGTTCGGGCCGGAACGCCGGAGCGGACTGTCGAAACGCCCCGCCATCGGCAGCGCCTGCCTTCCCCGGACGGGGCGGGCAGGTCGGACAGAGCGGACGAAATGGGCGGAACCGGCCCGACTGCCGACGCAGCGGATTTGTCACCGGGGGTCGCAGGCGTCATGTCGCTCCTCATGCGGGGTTCGCGCCGGACGCCGTCTCGCCATCGAGCCGGGTCAGCAGAGGCGGCCAGCCGGTCTGCTCCAGGAACTGCGCGGCGGCTTCGCCCCGCTGTGTTCCGAACAGCAGCCGCGCCAATCCGAGATAGACCTGCGCGTAGTCTTCATTTTCCAGCAGCGTATCGGCCAGACCTGCCGCGAGCAGGTCGGCGCGCAAACCATCCAGCAGACCAATCGCCGCGCGCCAGTGCGTTTCGGCCTCGTTGGGTTCGCGTTGACCGTCCTGAAGCGCCAGCCGCGCGAGCAGGTCATGCGCCCGCCAGCGCGGTTCCACGCATTCCAGGCCGTCGGCCATTTCGAGCGCCGCTTCCAGTTCCTCTCGAATTTGCGCCCTGCCCCCGCGCGCATCGGCGTTCATTTCAGTTGTATCGAAACCTGCTCCCATTCCAAAATTCGGCTCCGCGTCCGGCGCAGGCGAAACTTCAGCAGCGGGCGAAGCGACGGCAGCGATTGTCTCGGAAGACGTCGCCATTTGGGTTTGGGCCAGCCAGCAGCGGGCCAGGCTTTCCAGATGCCGCGCGCCCAGTCGCTGCGCGAGCGTAACCGCGCGGATGGCGGCCTCGCGCGACTCGTCCGGGTCGCCGGATTGGGCGCTCAGGCGGGCCAGACGCAGGCGGCATTCGATTTCGCCCCGGTCGTGGCGCATGGCGGTGGCAATCGCAATCGCCTGGCTCGCATGGTAGCGCGCCTCGCTTTCGCGCCGCCCCGCGCCCGTATAAGCATCGGCGAGGGCCAGCTGCGCGTACAATTCGGCCCGCCGGTCGCCACGCGACAAAGCCATCGCAAGGGCGTCCTTGCCGTGCGCCGTCGCCGCATCGTGGTCGCCCGAAGCCGCCAGCAAAATCCCCAGCCAGGCGCGGGCCATCGTTTCGCGCCCCTGATCGCCTACGAAGCGCGCCAATTGCAGCATCGTGGAAAACCCGCGATGCGCCGCAGCCCAGCGTCCGGTTCCAAAATCGCACCAGGCCAGATCGAAGCGCGCTTCCAAATGCTGGTCGGCATTCCCCTGCGCTTCGGCGTCGGCCAGGCATTTTTCGGCCAGCGGACGCGCGCCCCGAAAATCGCCGCCATCCATATAGACGGTCGCGCGGCTGGCATTGACGTACAGCAGGCCGGTCGCCACCTCTTCGGCACGCGCCTGCCCGTTCGCCTCGCCCGCTTCGAGCAGGGCGGCGGTTTCGTCGTAGCGCTGCATCGCCTGCTGATACTCGCCGCGCATCTCGTCCAGACCGCCCAGCGAAAGCGTACCCTGCCACCGTCCGCGAAAAACGGTTCCGCCCGCGATCCGCGCGAACTGTTCGCGGGCTTCCTGCGCGCGGCCCATAGAAATAAAAGCGTTCCCCAGACTTTGCCGCGCCGAGGTTTCGCTTTCCAGATCGCCCGCCGCGACCGCAAGGCCGACAGCGCGGGCGAGCGCGTCTGCCGCGCGGGGATAGTCGGCCATCCGCAGGAGCGCGTTGCCCAGGCTCTTTTGCGCCCGCGCCTGCGCGCTGCGGTCACCCAACTGCGCGGCCAGCGACAAGATGCGCTCGCAGGTCGCGGCGAGGGCGCGGTAATCGGGCGGGCCTTCCTGCGCCATCGCCAGTTCCTGCAAGGCGCGCAGGCTGTCTTCGAGCCGGGCCGTCACGCCCTGCGGCGTAGCGGAGGAAGTCGAAACGGAAGCCGCCGAAGTGGAGGGCGAGGCCGCATTCGGGGCGGGAGCCTCCGGCGCTTCCTCGCCATAAAAATACGTCAGGGGAACGCCGCACTCGAACGCAATTTGCTGCAGGCGGTCGGGCTGGGCCAGTGTCGTGCCGGAAAGATATTGATAGATGAGCGCGCGTGAACAACCGATGCGCCCCGCCAACTCCTCGATGGAGAGACCGGCCCGCTCCACAGCGCGCTGAATGCGCTGCCCCTGTTCACGTCTGCCTTGTCGGGCGCTTAAGTCCATGCCGCGTCGTGCTGTCACGCGCCTGCCTGGGGGAAAGGAAGGAACTCACGGGGGGAAAAGAACGGTTAGTTGATCGCGCGCCTTTCGTGTCTCTTATCCTATTATGCTAACACAATTTCCGCCGTATCGTCAAGAGGGGCGGAACAATTATTTGCGCCCGTCGCTGCGCGGCGTCCGTTTGCCAATCCGATGGGCGCGCTCCATTTAGCGGATCAGTCGTTTCGTCGCCGCGTCCATTCGCCCTGCCATGCAAAATCGCCCCGCCCAGGAAGAACCTGCGCGGGGCGATGGAAGATGGAAAATGCACACCGAACACGACGGATTTCCGAAGCGATTACTTCTTGCTCCGGCGGCGCAACAGGAGACCGCCGCTGATGCCGCAGCCGACGAGCAAAGCCAGCGCGCCCGGTTCGGGAACGTCGCCGCCTGGCCCCTCCTGGTGCGGGTTGAAGAAGTAGAAAAACGTAAAGGTGTCGGAGGCGCCTGGCAGAATGTCGGGCAGGATGGGCGAAAGCAGCGCCAGGTCGTTGGTCGAGCCGGACGAATTGAAGTCCACCGTGGTCGCGATCCCATTGATATCCAGGAAAGGATGGTTGATGGGATCGGTATAATCGGTAGTCGTGAATACGGTGGCGATGCCGCCGTTGATCCGGGTGAACGTAGCGGATTTGCCCGCGCCCAGCGTGACGTGATTATTGGTGAGCGCGAAAGCGTCGGGCGTCGAGAGAATCGAGTTTTCGCTCAACTGCCCGGTCGAGAACAGGGTCGTTCCGACGGCATCGGCGCCGTCGCGAATGCCAAATCCTAGTTGACGCACCTGGGCGGTGTCGCTGAAGCGCGAGTTGATGGCGAAGGCGTTCGGGTCGGCGGCCGTGCCGAAAGTCTGTGAGGTTCTGGCCGTGCTGACGCCGCTGCTGCTGAACGCGCCCTGATTCGGGTCTACGGCGCGGGCATAGCGAACTCCTGTCAGCGTATGGTCGCTCGTATTGGTAAACGTGAGCGTGATTTTGACGTCGTTTCTGCCGGCTCCGTCGGCCTGGAACAACACGTTCTGCTTGATTTGAAGCGGCTTCTGATTGCCGGTTCCCGTGTTGCGAACCAGCGTAGAGGTGGCTGTGAGCGGGCCGGTGCGGCTGGTCTGCGTGGCGTCATTGAAGGTCTGCGACTGATCCACCGTCAGGTCTTCGCCGTGCAGCCACTTCACGCCGCCAAAAGTGTTTCGCAGGCCGGGATCGTTGCCGATGACGGCGAAGCCTTCCACGACGGTTCCCAGTCCCGCCGTGATGTACTCGCTTTTTTGCCGCACCGATTCGGCGAGCGTGCCGGGGGTGGGAGCGTTGTTATTGCTGAACAGCGTCGCATACGACCCGCTCGCCACGCTGCCGTCGTTGTTGATGGCAAGGGGCTGCCCGGTTATGGGGTCTACCGCGCCGGGCGATTTGGTTCCGCCGGGATAGCGAATCGGAGACCCCATGTCGCCCCGGTCGTTGATGTACAGCGCGAGCAGGTCGCCGTTGAGCAGGGCGTAGCGGCGGCTGCCTGAAGTCGGATTTGTATAAACCTGCGCCTGCGCGTGCGCGACGCGGGCGGAGGCGAGGCTGCTTATTGTCAGTACCGTCAAGCCGGATATTCGCACGAGGCGATTTTTCATAGCACAAGGCTCCTTACGCGAGTTGGCGCTGCGAGTTTTTTACTGCCGGACGCATCTTGGCCGTCGGAATACAAAACCGCGAACGGCTGACGAGCGAGCGACGACCTGCGTTCTTGGCGCGGTTCTCGTTCGCTCGGTTTTCGCGCAGACTTATCGTCGGCGAGGACGGAAGCATTTTGCATCGTCACGATTACGGGGATTGCAATAACTATGCCAAAAATAGCAAAAAGGCGTCGGGGGCGCGGAAAAACACACCTTTTCTTTTCAACAGGAGGACAAAAGGGGACAATCGCGCTTGAATGACATCATTTGGCATTTAAGACGCGGGGAGGGCAGGCAAAAATTAGACGGGAGGGCGCCGCCGCGGCTCAGGGCGAAGCGGGCGGCGCGACAACCGATGATCCGACAGGATTGCAGCGCGCGTCGGTCTCTGGCGCGGTCGCGGTTTCGTGCCACTCCTTAGCGCGCAGCGTGCGCTGGTGGTCGGCTTCGCGCGCTTGCTGGTCGGCGAGGTCGTCCGATTCGGCGGCTTCCAGATCAAAGGCTTCCGACTCGATGATGCGCGGCGCATACACGCAGCCCGCGCCCGCGATGACGCCGGTCGCGCATAGGAGCGCCGCCTGCCAGGAGGGATGCCAGGCGTAGTTGATTACGCCCAGCCCGGTGAAATACAGCGCGGCAGCGCCGAAATAACAGCGCCGCGCCCAGACGGTTCCCGGTCGTTTTGTTTCGGCAATCGCAGCGAGAACGGAAAGCGCGGCGACAACAAACAGACCGACGGGTCGGGCCTGATCCAGAAAATCGTAGTCCCAGTCGGATGGCATCGGGAGTTGGCGCGTGCGAAAAATGTCGCGCAGCGCGAGGAACGCCACGCCGTAACAAAGCGTGACGCCCAGCAGTTGGCGCAGGCGCGGGTGCATCAGGCTCGACAGCAGCAGGAACAGAACCAGCGGCAGCATCGCCTGACGCTCTTTCGCCCAAACGGTCATCCAGGGTTCCAGCGCGACCGCGAGCGCGGCGACAACAGCCGGCCCTAGAGCGGCGGCGATGAATTGCAAAACGCGGACTGAATGTCGAGGCAACACTGCGTCTCCAACTTCCGAATGAGCGCAAACGCGCGCTTGCGATTAGCGCAAAATCACACTTTAGTATAGCAACAGTTTTGCCTGCTGTCAAGCGATTGGTAGCGCTTATTTTTACCAGACTTGCACCGTCTCGACAAAATTCGGGCGCAGGCGCAAGACGGCGCGCAAGGACGGATCGAAACCGGACCGAGACCGAAAACCGGGAACCGAAAAGCAGGGTTCCGGGTAGTGAGGGTAGAATAGATGCATGCGCCCCGCCAAGATGCCGATATTAAAACCAGTCTATTTACCGGGAAGGATGCCCGCCCAATGGAAACGCCCACAGTTCCCAATACCGCTCACACGCCCGCCACGCTCAACTTTCCGACCAGCGCCGCCAGCATGATGCAAAAGCCGGAAGAAACCAGCGCCTTCATCATTTTTGGCGCGTCCGGCGACCTGACGCGCCGCAAATTGATTCCCGCGCTCTACAACCTGGCCTGCGACGATCTGCTGCCGCCGGATTTTGTCGTGATCGGCTTCGCCGTCACGCCTTATACGGACGATTCTTTTCGCGACGCCATGCGCGAGGGCGTTCAGCAAAGCAAAGAAGCCAACGCCTTCAACCCGAAGATATGGAACGCTTTCGCGCAGCGCCTGCACTACGTGACCGCCGATTTTCTCGCTCCCGACGGCTACAAAGCGCTGAAAGAGCGGCTGGAGAACATCGAAAAGCAGGGCGGCAACGGCGGCGCGGGCAACCGCCTGTTTTATCTGGCGACGCCGCCCTCTTTTTACGCCGACATCGTAGCGCGGCTGGGCAGCCAGAACCTGGTCAGCAAGCACGCGCAGCCCGGCGACGGCTGGACACGCATTATCATCGAGAAACCGTTCGGGCA
>JBBRNU010000286.1:0-6284 GCA_038230115.1 Chthonomonadales bacterium
AAGCGGCGCGCGCCGCCATCCGTCCAGACCGCCCAGCAGAGCGTCAAATTCGCGCCGAAAGTTGCGCTGCCAGGCCATGCGCGCGTGCGGCGGCAAGGCGGCGACGCCTGCGCTCGCCCAGGCGTATCGGCTCTGAACCGACGCGATACGATGGCGGCGATACGCGGCAGGATCGAATTCCAGACCATCGTTGTCCGTATTGTCCATTGGCATCCCTTCCTAATTCCCCTTCCATTCCGCATACCGTAGGCTTAAACCTGCGCGAATTGTCAGGTTGTTGGCGGAGAGCCGGAAGCAGAGACAGGAAAGGGCGGAAGAACGTATAATCGTATAGGCAAGCGGCGGGCAGGACGAGGACGCGCCGCGACCCGCACATTTTCAAGCAGTCTTCAACTCTTCGCGAGGAAGGCGGAACGAAACGCCCCATGAACAAGCGCGGCAAAAATGACGTGGACGCCGAGGTGGATTTGCACGGCCTGACCATCGCGGAAATGCGCCTTACGCTCCAGAAACGCTGGCCGGAGTGGCGTGGAATGCGGCAGGTGCGCCTGATTCACGGGCAGGGCGTGGCGCTCAAGCCGGAACTGACGCGCTGGTGCGAGGAGATGGGCATCCCGTTCACGCTGGAAGCCAACAATCCCGGCTCGCTGCGAATTTTCCCGCGCGAGCGCGCCCTGCCAGATAACGCGCTCGGCAACACGCTGCGCGAAAAAGGGCTGCGGCTGACGCCCGAACAGGAAGCGTATCTGCGCGACCCGCAGGCGATGGAGCGCGCCCGGCAAGAAGAACAGCGGCGGCAGGCCGAAGAAGCGCGCAAGCGGCAGGCGGACGCCGCGGTTCAGCAGGCGCGGCGGCGACAGGAGGAGGGGCTGTGGCAGGCGGAAATGGCCCGCTTGGAGCGCATGGACCGGTCGCGCGGCGGGGCCAAATCCGACGCGAAACCCGCCGCGCCGATTATTGTTCCGCCCGCCCAGATCAAGCATCAGGAAGGGTACTGGCGGGCGGAACTGGTTCGCGTGGCGGAAACCGAGGAAAGCACGCTCCATAAGCAGAAGCGCACCGGGCTGGACAAGCTCGCGCCGCCCATTCCGCCGCCGCCGCCCGCAGAAGCGCAGACGCCGCGCCGGGCCGCGCCCCCGCCGCGCGAAACCGAGGCCGACAAGGCGCTTTTCGAGGCCGAAATGGCCCGTCTCGCTGACCCGGACGCCCGCAACTGACCTGTCCTCAGGCGAGGAGCGATTCCCCTCATGCTTGGCTGGCGGCCCTCATCAGTTTCCCTCACGCAATTCGCTGGCGGCCCCTCTTTTTGGAGAAGGCAAGGAGAACGAGAGCGGCGGAGTTGAAGAAACGCTTGCGCTGGCGGCCCTTCTTCCTGCATGGGAGAAGGGAGCGAAGGTTCCAACCTGTGCCGTTGCAGGGAAAGCGCCCTGCCCCCGCGCGTCGGCATTGCGGATTTAGCCCGCGCAGGCGGGCTTTGCGTTTCAGAACGGGCATTCATGCCCGGTCGTGCGGACTTTGCATTTCAGAACGGGGTTTCAATCCCGTTCTGTTCGACGCGCAGGGCGTCGGCAGGAGCAAATCGGCTCAGTTCATGTGGGCGGCGATGTCCTGCAGGCGAGCGATGCGCTCTTCCGTCAGAGGGTGCGAGCGGAACAATCCGGCGATGCCGCCCTTTCGCAGCGGGTTCACGATATACAGGTGCGCGGCGCTAGGGTTGATGTTCAGCGGACGGGCGTCGGCATACGCCTCGATTTTACGCAGCGCGCTGGCGAGGGCGAGCGGCTTGCCGCTGATGCGCGCCCCGGTCGCGTCGGCTTCGAACTCGCGCGAGCGCGAAATCGCCATTTGAATGATCAGCGCGGCAATCGGGGCCAGGACAATCGCGAGCAGGGCCGCAATCGGGTTGTACCCGTCCCGGTCGTCGCTGCGCCCGTACCCGCCGAACAGCATTCCCCACTGCGCCACCTGCACCAGAAAACTGATGCCGCCCGCAATCGTGGCCGCGACCGTGCTGATGAGAATGTCATGGTTGCGGACGTGGGCGAGTTCATGCGCGATCACGCCTTCCAGTTCCGCAGGCGTCAGCAGACTCAGGATCGGCTCGGTCACGGCGACCGCCGCATGGCTGGCGTCGCGCCCGGTCGCAAAGGCGTTGGGCTGCGCGCCGGGAACCACGTACAAACGCGGCATCGGCAGACCGGCGTTGGCGGTCAGGCGCTCGACGGTCTGGAACAGATCGGGGGCGTCGGCGGGCTGCAGTTCCCGCGCGCCCTGCGATAGCAGCACGATCTTGTCACTGAACCAGTAACTCGTGGCGTTCATCAGCAGGGCGAACCCGAACGCCATAATCATGCCATTGCGCCCGCCGAGCAGCCCGCCAATCGCCACAAAGAGGGCCGTCATTGCGGCCAGCAAAGCCCCGGTTTTCAGGGTATTCATTGGAGTCAAACCTCCCTCATTTCCATCATGATAATTCTTATTGGGTCTCTCCCAGACTCATACGCGGGCTGCGAAGCGGTCGTTCCGGGCGGCGGGCGACGGGGAAGCGGTCAATCCCGCCGCGCCGTCAGCAGGGCGACCGTGACCGGCGCGCCTTGCGTTCCGGCCACGCCCCTGCCGCCCGGCCCGGCTTCCAGCGCAACGGAAAACATGTCGAGGCCGACCTGCCAGCCGGAGTTTTCGAGCCGGGCGGCGAATTCCAGCCCCTGCGGACGGCAGGGATCGGTCAGCAGCAGACAGCCGCCCGGCGCAAGCGCGCGGTCGAACAAACGCTCCTGATGCGGATGCAGGGCGCGGCCACAAAGAATATCGGCTCCAAGCAGGACGTCACAGCGTTCCGCAGGGGGCCAATCGCGCCAATCGGCGAGAAACCATTCAATGCCCGTTATGCCATTCTGCCGGGCGTTCCACGCCGCCAGGGTCAGCGCGCCGGGCTGATGGTCGGTCTGCCGAGCGTGCGCGCCGAGAGCGCGCGCGCCAATCCCGGCAGCCCCACGCCCGCCCCAATCTCCAAAACCTGCCGACCGCGCGCCATTTCGGGATTGCCAGCCAGAAAGCGCGCCAGCCCGACCGCCGATTCCCACAACAGAAAGCCGAACGGAAAATGCTCCAGCGTGGCGGAAGCGTCGAGCAGGGCGTCCTGATTTTGCACGCAGGCAAGCCGCCATTCCGGTTCGCCAACCGCGACGTTCACCGTCACAAACGGCAGACTTTCGGCAAGACGGGCGTAGCGCGCTTCCAGCTTCCCGGCTTCCGGTTCGGTCATGAGCCTTTCTTTTCGGGGGCGGGAACCAGTCGAAAAAAAGCGATTTCGGCGGGGCA
Source organism: Chthonomonadales bacterium (assembly GCA_038230115.1). GTDB lineage: Bacteria > Armatimonadota > Chthonomonadetes > Chthonomonadales > Chthonomonadaceae > JBBRNU01. The sequence goes on from JBBRNU010000286.1 coordinate 3,322, forward strand.
GCGGTAGCGGAACGGCTGGCCGGTCACGCCCAGGCCGCGATTGACGTACAGCCGCGCCCGCCCGTTCTCGTACCATCCGGCCACCTGCGGGCAGCGCAGATGGAAGCGGCACACGAGCGCCGGGGACGGAAAGGGCAGCGCGATTTGTCCGCCGTGCGTGTGGCCGGACAAAATCAGGGCGTCCCGGTCGGGGATTTTCTCGATCAAGCGCGGGTTGTGGGAGAGGATGATGCTGGTTTGATTGTCCGGCAGCCCCTCAAGCGTGCAGGCCAGATTGGGCTGGCCTTCATGCGTGTCGTCGAGGCCCGCCAGCCAAAGCCCCTCCGCCAGCCGAACATTGGCGTTTTCGAGCAGATGCACGTCCGCCTGCGCCAGAAAGCAGCGCGCCTGCTCCACGCCGCGCCGATGATCGTGATTGCCGAGCGAGCCATATACGCCCATCGGGGCTTCAAAGCGACGCAGCAGGTCGGCAATCGGGTAGCCGCTCTTCGGGGCGTGGTCGTCAATGTAGTCGCCGGTAAACAAAATCAGGTCGGGGCGACGGGCCTTGACCGTCTGCACGGCCTCGTCATACACCGCTTCCAACCCGCCAAACCCGGCGTGCAGATCGGTCAGGTGGGCGACCGTCGCGCCGTGCAGGGCGGGCGGCAGGCCGCGCATCGGCGCGTCCTGCGTGGATATTTCCAGTTCATACGGTCGTTTCCGTCCGACGTCAACCGAAATCAAGGTGTCGCTCACGGGCTGGTCTCGCTCCCCGCTTCCGCAATAGTTCCAAACTTTACGCCTTGCTTTTCGGCCTCGGCCCGCGCGATTTCCAGCCCGGCGTCCAGCGTGCGGCGCGTCAAGCCCAGCAGGAATGGGGGCAGTTCCGCTTCCTCCGCTTTTTCTTCGCTCGGTTCGCGATACGCGGCCAATTGGCCCGCATGAAGCTCCGCCAGCCGCGCCGCGTTCTCTTCGCCGCGCAGACGAAGAATCGCCGCCGAGCGTTCCAGACGGGTTTGATAGCGCGCCCGCACTTCAGAAATCATCATTTCGCGGGCCGCGTCCGCAACGACCTGCGCCTGCCGGGGCGCGTCGTTCGCCTCGGAAGCCTTCCGCCAATCCAACAGCCAGAGCAGCACGTCCTGCACCGAGAGGAACCAGGGTTCAAACCAGGGCAGGGCGAACAGCGCGGCGGAAGCGGGGTCGAGCGCAGCGGCGAGGGCGTCCGCTTTCTCCGTCTCCGCGTCCGCGCGTTTTGTTGGAGTTTCTGCGTCGTCCCCCGTAGTGTCGGCTTGCGCGGCGGAAGCGGGCGGCGCGCCCGGCGTTGTCGCGGGCGCAAAGTCGCCAAGACGCGCCGCCACGTCGAGAAAACCAGGCGGGCTGACGCGCCCGGCTTCGCGCGTCGTTCGGCGCGCTTCTTCCAGCCGCGCCAGCCCTTCGCCGCTCTCAATTTCGGCCCATGCCGTTCCGGTTTCCAGCTGCCTCCGGTACCAATCCAGAATCTCGTTCAAGTCGCGGGGCGCAAACCGCTGCGCGCGAAATTCCCGCACGCCCAGGATGTCGCTGCTCAGAATTTGCAATAGTGACGAATGCCCGCCATCGCGGTCGGGAACCAGAAAGAAGAGGAGATAATTCCCTTCGCCATCGAACGCACTGGCATAGGCGCGCAGGCGTTCGGTCGCGTCACGCGCCTGCGGATTGCCCGTCGTGGCTGCCGCCCGGAGTCGCGCTGCCGTTTCCGCAGGCGTCACGCCGCGCTGCCCCAGGCGATACAGGGCCGCCCGCGCCGCTTTTCGCGCGGCTTTGTCCGGGGCGTTTTCGGCCAGGGCCAGCAGCTGCGCGGCGGCTTCCGGCGTCGCCTCGGCAAGCAGGGCGTCCACAGTTTTACCCGTTTCCGGCAGGGGTTCGGGGGGTGAAGGTTCGGTGTTCATGCGGGCTTTCTATAAAGAGGCATTCGTTATTCACCTGTACAGGCGGTTCGTTTGCTTTGTGACCGAATAGGAGCCGGGAGTTGAAACCCCCTGGCGCCAAAAAACCAGCGCTGGCCGGAGGTTGAAAACCCCCGGCAGTTCCTGCCAAGAGTTTTCAACTCCCAGGCTCCGCCCAGATTCACTCATCGAACTTTGGCGCGGGCTGGCTTCGGTCGAGGCGTTCCTGCGCCTGATCGCGCTCCGGCGTGGCAGGCGCGGCGCTGATCGCCTCGCGCCACTTCTGCCGCGCGCCCTCCAGGTCGTTCTGTTTCGCCAGTTGGTCGCCCTCGTCGAGCAAGGCCTGCGCGCGGGCGCGGCGGTCGTTGAGGAAGGCTTGCGGGTCTGCCGGTTTGGAAGTTTGGGCGCTGTCGGGGTTGTTGGGATTATACGGATCATTTGCGCGCGGGTTCAATTCCAGCGTGGCGGGCGTGTCCTGATGGGAATCGGCGGGCGGCGCGTCGCCGCGCTGCGCCCGCGCCCCGTTCGCGTCACCTAGATGTTCCAGAGCCGCCGCCAATCCCAGATGCGCGTTGCGGTCGTCGGGCGAAATTGCCAGCGCCTTTTGATACCACTCCCGCGCCTCGTCCCACCGCTGGTTGGCCTCGGCAAGGCGCGCTAACTGCACATAAGCCGCCGTCAAATTGAAGGCGATGGTGGCGCGCTCTTTGGCATTGGGCTGGCCGCTTTGCGCTAGCTCGAAAAACCGCGCCGCGCTCGCATAATCCCGCGCGTTGTAGGCGGTCACGCCCTGGTTGATGAGCGCGGCGACCTGCTGCGTTTTCGCCACGCTGGAATAGCGGTCGTAGCTGCGCTGAAAGGCGATGACGCCCGCCGCAATTCCGCCGCCCAGCAAAATCGCGACCGCAACCGACAGCAAAAACGCGCGACCGCCCGGCGAAATCGTGAACAACGGCCCCGGCGGGCGGGCGAACGGCGGCGCGGCGTAGGGATAATACGGGTTGGGCGCGGGCTGGCCGGGTTGGTTGGCGTTGCCGGGCGCAGGAGGCGATG
>JBBRNU010000287.1:0-6282 GCA_038230115.1 Chthonomonadales bacterium
ACTTGAAAGTAGGGAATGGCCGTGATGAGTTCCGCGCCGCTTGGAACGCCCAGAAAGCCGGGCATTTTGGGCAGCTGCAGTCCCAGAGACAGTCCAAACCCGGCCAGGGTCAGACTGAGAATAAGCGTGAATAAAGTCCTGAAATTAAGCGCCCGCATTGTCTTTCCTGCCTTCTTGCAAACCTCGTCGTGGCACGGTACGCCAGTGAGAGTCAGCGCGGCGCGTAGAGTTGCACTTTTTACGCGGCCCCTCCCGAATCGTTGCAAAAATACTGGCGGGCAGTTCCGCTTTCGCTGCCGCAACCATTTTTGAAACAGAGGGGCGAACCTGAAATGAAGTTTTTCCTACAGCGTGAAGTCCTGAACCGTAATTTGCAGTTTGCCGATGATGGCGACGACCGCAAACATACTGGTCACGTCGCCCTGCGCGAACTTGATGTGCGTGGCGTCCACGAAGTCGGCTTTCTGCGCGGGGTCGTAGAGCGTCGGGTCGAAGGACAGCCATCGCCCGACCCAGCTTTCCGCCCAGGCGTGGTAGAAGAAGCGGCCCTCGGCGTAAACGATGCCGCTGCACAGGCGCGTGGGAACGCCCGCCGCCCGCGCCAGGGCCGTGTACAGCGTGGCGTAATCGCGGCAGACCCCGCGCCGCCGCGCAAAAATATCGGTCGCGGCGCGCGGTACGCCGATGCTTGGGTCGGGCGTCATGCTGCGATGCACCCAGTCCCGAATGTTCACGGCGATACTGTATAGACGGGTTTCACCGCCCCGTAGTTTCGCCGCCGTTTCGACGATTTCAGGATTTTCCGTGTCCAGAAACGCGGCCTTGCCCAGAAAGGGCGACAGGTCGGGATTGCGGGCGATGTCGGGCGACGCCAACGCCGATTTTGCCGGGTCGAACGGCGCGGCGCTGATCTGGACGTCGGTCGCGTAGGGCGGCAGGATGTCGGGCGCGGGCAGGGTTTCGCGCTGCCGGTCGTCGGAAAGCAGCAGGCGGCGGTCAGGAACCCCAACAATGCTCACGCGCAGGGCGCGCACACGGCGCGGGTTGTCAATCGGGCGGTCGGTTTTGATGGCGGTCACAATCGCAAAGTCGGTCGGCGGCGCGTAGCCTGTCGCGTCTTGCGACGCCGCGCTGTCTGGAAACGCGAGCGCCTTGGCCCGCGCCTCGCGCTGCATCGTGATATGAACGAACCCCATGCCGATGTCGGCTTTAAGCAGGTCGCCGTCCTCGCTTTCCCAGGTTGTCATCTGGCCGAGCGACATATTGGCCTTGACGACGAGCGCGGGCGTATCTTTGCCGGAAAGGGCGTCCCGCACGGTTTCACGGGACATAACCTGAATCGCGACCGGCAGGAGCGCGACCGTGAGCGGATCGAACTGCAGGGTCGTGATTTTCTGGCCGACGGTTAATTTTTGGCCGCCGGGCAGACCGTTGACGTCGCCGGTCAGGTTGGCTCCGGGCGGGATCGTCAGCGTCTTTGTCGTGGCCTGCGCGCCTACCCCGACGCGACAGGCGACTTTGTTTTCGGTATAGTCGTAGTCGGCTTCGACGTGCAGGACGCTGCCATTGGACTTCACGTCGAAGACCTGCGAAAGCGGGCGGTAGGCCAGGTCGGTGATCGTATGCGAAATTTCTTCCTGTTGTACCGAGGAACCGAGCAGGGTCATTTTCGTGACGCTGCCGCTCAGAGAAAGCAGGGCGGGCTTGCCGTGATAGGTGGTCGGCTCGGTTCGCAGGCTGGTATAGCCGATCTTTTGGCCGTTCAGATACATTCCCATCCACTGCTCCTGCGCGGCGGGCGGGCGGACGGCTTTTATGGGCGCGGGGGCAGGCGTTTGCGCGGCAAGGCGCGTCGCGCACGCAGTAGCCCATGCGAACAGAAAAAGCCCCGACAGCGCGAGCCGCCCGGCTGCCAGGAGCGAGCGTTCAAGGCGCGACGGTATCATAATTCTCCTCAAAAAACAAAAAAATGAAGGCAGGGCTTTGATTACGCCTTCATTATACCATGCCTCGCTTTGCCGGGCGAGTTCGATAGTATAAAATTCGCGCAAAATTTGTCCTTGTCTGCTGCGCGGGACGAAACGCAGCGAACGGGAATAAATCCCCGTCCTGAAATGCACAGCCCGCCTGCGTGGCCTGCAATGCCAATGCCGAGCCTCCGAGCGCGTTTTCAACTTGGGAAGGCGGACAAGTCAAAACAGCCTTCAGCCAGCGCCGTATTTTAGCCCGCGCAGGCGGGCTACGCATTTCAGAACGGGGATTTATTCCCGTTCTCCCCGTCCGCTCGGTTCTCTGCCAGTCAACCGCCGCACCCGGCGGCGAAATTGGTGTTGGAGTAGCGGCGGGGCAGGCGGGCGGTCAGGCAGACGGGGATTTCGTGTTCTGTGGTTTCGATGCGGGCGGCGATTTCCTCGACCGTAATCCGGTCGTCGCCCTGCGCGCCGATGCAGACGCCGACATCGCCGGGATGGACGCCGGGAATATCCGTCACGTCCACGACCGTTTGATCCATGCAGACGCGGCCCAGGATCGGGGCGCGGCGTCCATTCAGCAAAACGTGGCCCTGGTTGGACAGGCGGCGCGGATAGCCGTCGCCGTACCCGATAAGCAGCGTTGCGACCTGGCTCGGACGCCGCAGGACGTGGGTCATGCCGTAGCTGATCGGCTGACCGGTCGGCAAGTCGCGAACGGTCGCCACACGCGCCTTCAGGGTCAGGGCCGCGCGCAGGCCGGGGGGCGGGGCGGGCGCGACGGGGCGCAGGCCGTACAGCAGCATTCCTGGTCGGGCCAGATTCGCGAAGGGAACCGGCGAATGCAGGAGCGCGGCGCTGGCGCTGACGTGAATCCAGTCGAAGCGCGCCCCCGCCGCGCACAGGCGGGCGTGCGTTTGGGCGAAGCGCGCGGTTTGCTTTGCGCGCATCGTCGGGTCGTCGCTGTCGGCGTCGGCGTAGTGGGTCGCCAGCCCGGTCACGACCAGTCCCATCGCCCTCAGCGCCTGCCACAATTCGACGGCCTGCTCGCCCGCGACACCCGCCCGCCCGATGCCGGTGTCAATGTCGAGATGCACGCGCGGCGGGGAATTGAGATTGCGATGGGAGGGCCGGGCTTGGACGGCGAGGGCGAGGGCTTGCGCGAACGGCAAATCGCCAACCATCGGCGTCAAATCGGCGTCCAGAATTGCCGGGGCGTCGTCGGGCAGGCAGGGACAAATCAGGGCGATGGGCTTGGTAACCCCGGCTTCGCGCAGGCAGACCCCCTCGCCAACCGTCGCCACGCCCAGCCAGTCCGCGCCCGCCTGAAGCGCGGCCTGCGCGACCGGGATCATGCCATGCCCGTAGCCGTCGGCCTTGACGACCGCCATCAGCCCGCGTTCCGGCCCGACCCCATCGCGCAAAATCCCGACGTTAGCGCGGATCGCGCTCAAGTCTACTTCGATCCAGGCGCGCTGTTCTTCGTAAGGCGTTCGGGCGGTCATTCCGGCTTGCGCTCCAGGGCGCGGCGCAGAGCTTCGGCGAGCGGGTTGTCGGGCGAGACCGGGCCGGCGTCCGGGTCGCTGTCTTCTTCGCCTTCGTTCGTCTCCCCGGACGCGGCGGGCTTCGGGTCGGAATCGGCGAACTCGCGCCAGGCTTCGCGCGCCGGGTCGTAAAAGTGGCCCTCGCGCGATTCAGGCAGCAGCCAGTCGGCGGGCAGGTCAATGCTCAGTTCCTGCGCGGCGGCTTCGACGGCGGCGGGCGGAACCCAGACCACGCCCAACTCAGCGAACTCGTCGTCGGGGGCGAGCGCGGGCAAGCCGTCCAGCACCACGAGCGGCTCTTCCGCCACGTAAACCAGCCGCTTCAGGATGTACTGATACTTTTTCGAGACGAACAGCGTGTCGGCGGCGATGTCGAGCTGGCGCAGGCCGACGCCGCGCTCCATGTTTTCCGGGAAAGTCAGTTTCATCTCGTACAGGCAGAGCGACTCGGCGTCAATTTGCCAGACAGCGTCGAGTTCACGGAACTGCGCGCCGTGCCTCCCGTTCCGCAGCCGCTGCTCCCAGGCCAGAATGCGCTCGTCTGCCAGCGTCACGAACCCGGCCAGCCAATGCCGCACGCACATCTCGGTCAGCCCGCCCAGGACTTCGCCCGCCGCGCGCGGCCCGCCTCGCGACGGGCGCGCGTCGGCCATGCGCCGCATGAAGGCGATGTAATCCGGGTCGTCGGGCCGAACCAGCCGAACGTGCCGGTAGCTGTCCTGAACATTGAACATGAAAAGTGACCTGATAGCGCGAACGGGCAAGCGAGCCTTTATAGTGGTCGAAAGCGAAGAAATTCATTTCGTCGCTACGCGGCCATGCGCGATGCAATTCCTTTCGATAACAGTGAATTACCCCGGCGTCACGCCGATGCGCTCGCGGTTGGCGCGGGCCAGACCCTGGAGGACGGCGGACGTATCGTCGGCGGCGAGGCGAACGTCGAGCAGCGCGAAGTCCGGGCTGTTCTGCGCGCGGGCGAGCGCGCCGCGCAGGTCGGCGACCGTCTGCACGACGTGGCCCTGCCCGCCCAGCGTCCGGGCGAGTTCAGCGTAATCCGTCGTGGGAATGTCCACGAACTGGCTTTCGGGATTCATGAATTTGAGCGTGGCATAGCTGGCGTTGTTGAGCAGGACGATGATCGGGTTCAAGTGGTAGCGCTTCATCGCCATCAGTTCCATGCCCATCATCTGGAATGCGCCGTCGCCGATTATCAGGATGGGGCGGGCGTTGGGATCGGCCATCTGCGCGCCGATTGCGCCAGGAATGCCGAAGCCCATCGAGAGATAGTAGGCGGGCGACAGAAAGCCGAGCGTGTGGCGGGTCTGCAGCTCCAGCCCGGCGAACAGACAGTCGCCCACATCCGTGACCACGAGATGGTTGGGCTGCAAAAACCCGTTGAGCGTGTCCACAATCGCGGCCATGGAAACCGGCCCTTCGGCATCGGCTTCCGGGGCCGGGCGCGGGCTTGGGTGCGGCAGGTCGCGGCGGGGCGGCAGATCGCTTGCGAGCAGTTCTTCCATAAATTCGGCGAGCGTGAAATGATGAAATTCGTGATATTTGACGCGAACGCGCTCCGACGTGGCGTGAACGGCGTTTTCCGGCTTGAGGTCGGCGGTGAAGATGCCCAGATTGAAATCGGACAGGACGGTTCCCAGCATCAGCAGGCAGTCCGAGCCTTCGATGGCCTCTTCAATCGCCTTGTCGCTGGCCCCGCCGACGTAAATGCCCATATATTGCGGATGGTCTTCCGGGAACACGCCCTTGCCCAGCATTGTGGCCGCGACGGGCAGGCCGGTGCGTTCGGCGAATTCGCGCAACTGCGGCTGCAGCCCGAAGCGGTGCATCTCGACACAGCCCAGAATGGCCGGTCGGCGGGCGTTCGTCAGCATGTGCAGGGTTTCGCTGACGGCCTCGCGGAGCGCGCCCCGGTCGGTCGTATGCGGCTCGCGCTCCCGCTCATAAACGGGAACATCGGCGAAAACCAGGTCGCGGGGAACTTCCAGATACACCGGCTGCTTGTAATCCTCGACCAACTGCAGGGCGTCCTGAATCACGCGGGCGGCGGTCAGCGGGTTGTCGAGCAGGAACGCGCCGCGCGTGACCTCTTCATACACGCGCCGCTGCGTGTCGAACGTCTTGACTTTGTGGTGCAGCAGGGGATTGTGGCGGCGCTCGCCCATGCCGGGACTGCCGCTGACGATGACGAGCGGCGATTTTTCGGCGTAGGCTTCCGCCGCAGCGTTCACCATGTTGAGTCCGCCGACGCCATAGGTGACGAGGGCCAGCCCCATGCCGCGCACGCGGGCGTAAGCGTCGGCGGCGAACCCGCACGAGGGTTCATGCGCGAGAACGACGCCGGTGATCGGGCTTTGCTCCAGCGCGGCCCACAGCGAAAGCGCAAAGTCGCCGGGAACGCCGAAAGCGTGCGACACGCCGCGCCTGTGGAGTTCGTGGTATAAATGCTCTGCGAGCTTCATGGGGAGGTTCTTTCTTTTTGGCCCGGCAGGTTTTTTGTCGGGCGGGCAGGCGGTTCGGGCTGGCTGGGGGCGACTTCGCCGCGCCTATATTGTAGCAGATGCGGGAGAGAATTCCGAAAGGGCGGCACGCGGCGGACAGGGCCAGCGCATCTTACTGATCAGGACAGAAGTATCTAATAAATCGGGGCGCGTGTGGAAAAATCCTTCATGGAAACACCCCCTGCCCCGCAAACCAACGATATGCGCGAATACCGCCGCCTTCGCGCTTGGCGCTTACATCAACAAGGCTGG